>JAOPVV010000043.1 GCA_025966005.1 Frankiales bacterium | reverse complement strand
CTCGACCTGTCGTCGGCGCGGTCCCGCGCCGACCTGCGCCGCCTCGACGTGACCGCCGCCCTGCGAGCGCTCGTCCCGTGGCCGGTGGCGGGACGTCTGGACGAGGTGGCGCCCGAGCGGGTGCAGGTCGCGAGCGGGTCGCAGGTGCGCGTGGACTACACCGACCCGGAGGCGCCCGTCCTGCCCGTCCGGGTGCAGGAGGTCTTCGGCTGGCGCAGCGCACCGAGCGTCGCCGGCCGCCCCCTGCGCCTGCACCTGCTCTCCCCGGCGGCCCGCGTCGTCGCCGTCACCAGCGACCTGGCGTCGTTCTGGACCACCGGCTACCCCGGCGTGCGCGCCGACCTGCGCGGCCGCTACCCCCGGCACCCCTGGCCCGAGGACCCCGCGTCCGCCGCCCCGACCCGGCGCCCCGCCCCGCGTCGCTGACCGACCCGCACCCGACCGCCCGGGAGCCGGCTCAGGTGTGGTGCTGCTGCTTCATCTTGCGGGTGTCGCGCGGCTCGAGGAAGGGCTCCTGGTCGGCCGGCATCCCCTGCGCGATCTGCCGTCCGCGCTCGACCTCGGCGTTGAACTCCGCGCCGAGCAGTACGGCGATGTTCGAGATCCACAGCCAGACGAGGAAGACCACGACGCCGCCGAGCGCGCCGTAGGTCTTGTTGTAGCTGCCGAAGTTCGCGACGTACACGGCGAAGGCGCCGGACGCCACCAGCCACAGCGCGACCGCGACGATGCCGCCGGGGCTGACCCACCGGAACCCGGGCTGCTTGACGTTGGGCGCCGCCCAGAACAGCAGCGCCAGCATGAAGCTGACGATCACCAGTAGTACCGGCCACTTCGCGACGTCCCAGACCGTCACGGCGGTCGAGCCGACGCCCAGCAGGTCGCCGAGCCGGTCCGCCAGCCCGCCCGTGGCCGTCACGGCGACCGCGGTGACGGCCAGCAGCACGACCAGCACGACGGTCACGCCGTACCGCACCGGCAGGGTCTTCCACGCCGGCCGTCCCTCCTCGATCTCGTAGATCGCGTTGGAGGCGCGCATGAACGCCGCGACGTAGCCGGACGCCGACCACAGCGCGAGCGCGAGGCCACCGACGAACGCGAGACCCGACCCGCGGCGCGAGCCCTGCAGCTGCTCCACCGCCGACGTCAGCACGTCGCGTGCCTGGCCGGGTGCCATGGCGGTGACGTTGTCGATCAGCGGGTCGGTCGCCGACGCGCCGACCAGGCCGAGCACGCTGACCAGCGCGATGATCGCCGGGAAGATCGCCAGGACGCCGTAGTAGGTCAGCGCCGCGGCCCAGTCGGTGAGGTGGTCCTCCTTGAACTCCCGGAGGGTGCGCGTGAGCACGCCCTTCCACGACCCCCTGTCCAGCTCGGTCGGGTCGTCCGGGGCCGGCCGCCGCCCGTGGCCTCGATCAGCCATGTCGCCTCCCGCTGCGTGCGGGATGACGGGTTCCCGGCGGGCGGCGGCCTACGCCTCCTGCTCCGGCTGGACGTGGTCGGGCTGGGACCTACTTCGGCTGGAGCCGCGCCGCGCCGTCGATGCGCAGCGTGTCGCCGTTGGCGTAGGTGTTGACCAGCAGCTCGACGACGGCGGACGCCAGCTCGTCGGCGTGGCCGAGGCGCTTGGGGAAGACCACGTCGCGCTTGAGCTTGTCCTTGAACGCCTCCGACGCCTCGCCCTCGCCGTAGATGGGCGTGTCGATGAGGCCGGGCGCCACGCAGCTGATCCGGACGCCGATGGCGGCCAGGTCGCGGGCGATCGGCAGCGTCATGCCGACCATGCCGCCCTTGCTGGCGGCGTACGCCGCCTGGCCGATCTGGCCGTCGAACGCCGCGACGGACGCGAGCGTGACGATCGCGCCGCGGGAGCCGTCGGCGTCGACCGGCTCGGTGCGACCCATGGCGGTGGCGGCCAGGCGGATGCAGTTGAAGGCGCCGACCAGGTTGACGTCGAGCACCTTCCGGAAGGCGGCGAGGTCGTGCGCCGACTCGTACGTGCCGTCGCGACCGACGGTGCGCGCGGCCCAGCCGATGCCGGCGGCGCAGACCAGGGTGCGCAGCGGGCCGTGCTCCTCGGCCGCGGTGATGGCGGCGATGACCTGCTCGGGGTCGGTCACGTCGGCGCGCACGTAGCCGCCGCCGACGCTCTTCGCGACGGCATCGCCCTTCTCGTCCTGCAGGTCGAGCACGATGACGGACGCGCCGCGGGCGGCGAGGTTGCGCACCGTGGCCTCGCCGAGGCCGGAGGCCCCGCCCGTGACGATGGACGACGTACCGGTCAGGTCGAGCACGGGGCACTCCTCGAGGGTCGTGGCGCCCGAGCGGCGCCGACGGACCCGATGTTAACTGCCGTTAGCGTGCTCCTCGACGTAGGCCTCCGGGTCCTTGTCGTCCCCGGACAGGCCCCTGGCGCCGTCGTGGGCGTCGCGGAACGCCAGCCAGCGCATCCCCAGGTCGGTGCGCAGGTCCTCCGGGGCCTGCTCCTTGAACGGCGGCAGGACGTCCTGCTCCTCCTCGCCGAGGTGGTCGACGGTGGCCTCGCGCGCCCCGCGCAAGGCCGCCCACCACGGGTCGGTGCCGACCTCGTGGTCGGCGACGGACCGGACGGCGTCCCGGATCTCGTTGTGGTCCTTGACCGCGTGCTCGGTGTCGCCCTCGCTGTCGTCGACCTCCTGCAGCAGGTGGGGGTAGAAGACCTCCTCCTCGCCGGCGGCGTGCACCTCGAGCTGGTCGGCCAGCTCGTCCCAGCGCCGGCCGAGCTCGGCGGCGTCGGTGAGCGCCTCGATCTCGGTGAAGGAGCGCCGGAACGCGTCGTGCTCGGACAGGATCAGCTGGGTGATGTCGAGGTCGGCCATGCGGGTGGTGCTGCCCTCAGGGGCTGACGCGAACCGGCGGGCGGCTGCTCCCGGCCACGGCCAGCGCGACCCCGAGGGCGACGAGCACGACGAGCAGCGCCCGCAGGATGCCGACCGCCTCGGCGAGGAACCCGATCAGCGGCGGTCCGGCCAGGAACGCCGTGTAGCCGATCGAGCTGACGACCGACACCCGCACGGGCGCCTGCGACGGGTCGTCGGCCGCCGCGCTCATGCCGACCGGGAAGCCCAGCGCGGCGCCGCTGCCCCACAGCAGCGTCCCCAGCAGCACCAGCGGCAGCGCGTCCGCGGTGACCACGAGCAGCAGCCCGGCGGTCGCGACACCGGCACCGGTGCGCAGGACCAGCGGCCGCCCGAACCGGGCCAGCAGC
>JAOPVV010000444.1 GCA_025966005.1 Frankiales bacterium | reverse complement strand
CGCCGTCCCACGCCAGGGCGACCCCCTGCGGCACCACCACGAGCGCAACCGGGGTGCGCGCGCCGACCCCGGCGCGGGCGAGCTCGTCGGTCAGGGGCACGCCGCCATGTTCGCCTGCGGAACGGGTGTAGGTGCCGCAGCGACGGACATAGGATCGACGCGACCGGTGCGAGGCACCGGCGCGCCCTGCTGTGCGGGGCGGGGGAGCGGACACGACAGCCGGCGACGACCGGCACCCGGAGGGGGCATGGCAGAGCGCGAGAGCACGCAGACCGTGGACATCGACGGCACGCCCTCGGGGGCCGGCCGCGACGTCGTGGTGCTCCGGCTGCCCGCGGCCGGCGCCTACCTGTCGGTGCTGCGCACGGCCACCGCGAGCCTGGCCTCCCGGCTGGACTTCACCATCGACGACATCGAGGACCTGCGGATCGCGGTCGACGAGGCCTGCGCGATGCTGCTGACCCAGGCGATGGCCGGCGCCGACCTCGAGTGCCGCTTCGAGCTCACCTCCGACGCGATCGACGTGGCCGTCAGCGTCCTGACCCTCGACGGGCAGGAGCCCAGCCGCGACACCTTCGCCTGGACCGTGCTCACCGCCCTGGCCGGCGAGGTCGACAGCTCGGTCGACGCCGACAACCGCGTGACCCTGTCGCTGCACAAGCGCAAGGCCGAGCTGGACGGCCCGGACGGGTCGGTGTGACGGAGGTGACCCCCACGAGGAACGACGCGCCCACCCCGCCCGAGCAGGCCGACGCGCCCGAGGTCGAGACGTTCGACGTCGAGACCGCTGCCGTCCCCGAGGTCGAGGCCGTGCCGCTGACGCTGCGCCAGGAGCGCACCGCGGCCGACCGCGCCCACGCTCGCGAGATGTTCGTGCGGCTGTCCGAGATGGCCGAGGACGACCCGGCCCGTACCCGCCTGCGCGAGCAGCTGGTCGAGGCCCACCTGCCGCTGGTCGAGTACCTCGCCCGCCGCTTCCGCAACCGCGGCGAGCCGCTCGACGACCTGGTGCAGGTCGCGACCATCGGCCTGATCAAGTCGGTCGACCGGTTCGACCTCGAGCGCGGCGTCGAGTTCTCTACCTACGCGACCCCCACCATCGTCGGCGAGATCAAGCGGCACTTCCGCGACAAGGGCTGGGCGATCCGGGTGCCCCGCCGCCTGCAGGAGCTCAAGCTCAGCCTGACCAAGGCGACCAGCGACCTGTCGCAGAAGAACGGCCGCTCCCCCACGGTCGCCGAGCTCGCGCAGCACCTCGGGATGACCGAGGAGGAGATCCTCGAGGGCCTCGAGTCGGCCAACGCCTACTCGGCGGTCAGCCTCGACGCCCCCGACGGCGGCGACGACGACTCGCCGGCGGTCGCCGACTCGCTCGGCATGATGGACGACGCGCTCGAGGGCGTGGAGTACCGCGAGTCGCTCAAGCCGCTGCTCGAGCCGCTCCCCGCGCGCGAGAAGAAGATCCTCATGCTGCGCTTCTTCGGCAACATGACCCAGTCGCAGATCGCCGCCGAGCTCGGCATCAGCCAGATGCACGTCTCGCGCCTGCTGGCCCGCACGCTGGCCCAGCTCCGCACCGGCCTGCTGTCGGACGACTAGGACCTAGTCGAGCCCGCGGAAGGCCAGCCGCGCCTCGGGGGTGGCCAGCTGGTAGAGCACCGAGCCCGCGAGGCCGAGCACCGGGACGGCTGCGTACCAGACCCGCCCCTGCACCAGGCCCAGCCCGACCGGCAGCGCAAGCAGCTGCAGGACGACCGCCGGCGAGCGCGACCAGCCCTTGACGAGCTGGAGCCCGCGGGCGACCAGCAGCACCAGCACGCCGGCGATCACCGCGAAGCCGGCCTCCAGCAGCGTGGCGGCACGGTCGAACGGGTCGCCGAGCAGCCCGGCGACGCCGTACCCGACACCGAGCACGCTCAGCGCGGCCCCCTCGACGGCCACGAGCAGCGCCGCGCGTGTCACAGCCGACGTCAGGTCCACGGTTGTGCAGGCTAGTGGCGGATATCCTCTGGCCATGCGCGCGCTGCTGGTCGTCAACCCCAAGGCCACCGCGACGACGCCGGGCGCCCGCGACGTGCTCGCCCACGCGCTCGCCAGCGAGGTGAAGCTGGACGTCGTGCAGACCGAGGCGCGCGGTCACGCCACCTCGCTCGCGCGGCAGGCGGTCGACGACGGCCTCGACGTCGTCGTGGCCCTCGGGGGCGACGGCACCGTCAACGAGGTCGTCAACGGGCTGCTGTCCCACGGACCGGGCGCCGGGCTGCCGGCGCTGGCGGTCGTGCCCGGGGGCAACGCCAACGTCTTCGCCCGCGCCCTCGGCCTGCCCTCCTCCCCCGTCGAGGCGACCCACCAGCTGCTCGAGGCCCTCGCGACCGGCCGGCGCCGCACCGTCGGGCTGGGCATGGCCGACGACCGCTGGTTTACCTTCTGCGCCGGCATGGGCATGGACGCCAGCGTCGTGCGCCGCGTCGAGGGCAAGCGCGCCAGCGGTGCCCGCGCCACTCCGGGCCTGTACGTCCGGCAGGGGCTGCGGCAGTTCTTCCTGTCCTCACGGAGCTCGCTGACGATGACCGCGCACCCGGGTTCCGGCGAGCCCGTCGCGATCGGGCTGGCGCTGGTCTGCAACAGCCGCCCGTGGACCTACCTCGGCCCCCGGCCCGTCGTGCCCTGCCCCGACGCCAGCTTCGAGACCGGCCTCGACCTGTTCGCCCTGACCAGCCTGCGGACCAGCACCACGCTGCGCCACCTGCGCCAGATCCTGTCGTCGGACCCGCGCCCACGCGGCCGCGCAGTGCTCTCGCTGCACGACCAGGACGGCTTCCGCCTGACCTCCGACCGGCCCACCCCGCTGCAGGTCGACGGCGACGACCTCGGCGACCGCACCGAGGTCGTGTTCCGCTCCGTCCCGCTCGCCCTCGACGTCGTCGTCTGACCCGGACGTCCTGGGGCGAGCGCGGCACCCCGACGTGACCAAGGCGACACCCCCGGTCCGGAGATCGTCCGTCCGAGTGCTTGCTCCACGCGCATCGTGAGTGCAACGCTGCGTGCGCGGTAGACCGGCCACCCCGGAGCACCGCGACAGTCGTTCTCGTGCTTGACCGCCGCCCTGACGGGGTAGCGGCGCTCCAGTCCCGGCGCACTGCCGCACCGGGGCCGAGGCGGCCGACGCGCTCGCTGCGCGGCCGCGTACCAGAGGGAGTTGGACGCATGGACTGGCGCCACCGCGCGCTCTGCCGTGACGAGGACCCGGAGCTGTTCTTCCCGATCGGCAGCACCGGGCCCGCCGCCACGCAGGTCGACCAGGCCAAGGTCGTCTGCACACGCTGCAGCGTCGTCGAGGACTGCCTGACGTGGGCGCTCGAGACCGGCCAGGAGGCCGGCGTCTGGGGTGGCACCAGCGAGGACGAGCGCCGCGCGCTGCGTCGTCGCGGCGCCCGCGCCCGCGCCGTCTAGTCCTCCCCGTGTCCGAGCAGTACGTCCGACCGCCGCTGCTGGCCCGCGAGGCGGCGCCCGCGTGGCTCGCCGTCTGGCGCTTCCGCCTGTTCGCCCTGGCCGTGCTCGCGCTGCTGGTCGTGGTGGCCGTGTTCGTCTTCCGCAGCCTCACCGGCGCGACCGCACAGGACCCCGGCATCGGGGCGCTCAGCCCGCTGCTGGTCCGGCGGGGCTGACCGGCGCCGGGACCTGCACGGGCACCTCGACCACCGCGCACGTCCCCACTCCACCGGGTCCGGCCTGCAGCGCGACCGTGCCACGCAGCTCGCCCTCGACGAGGGTCCGCACGATCTTCAGGCCGAGCCGGGGGCTGTCCGCCAGGTCGAAGCCCTCCGGCAGCCCCGAGCCGTCGTCGAAGACCTCCACCCGCAGGTCGCCGTCCGGCCGGCTCGCCGCCACCTCGATGAGGCCCCGCACCGGGCCGCTGTAGGCGTGCTCCACGGCGTTCTGCACCAGCTCGGTCAGCACCATCGCCAGCGCGGTCGCCACCTCGGCGGGCAGCTCGCCGAACGACCCCGTCCGGCGGACGACGACTGCCGACTCGGGCGCCGCGACCTCGGCGCACATCGCCAGCACCCGGTCGGCGATCTCGTCGAAGGCGACGGCGTCCTCCCAGGCCTGCGACAGCGTCTCGTGGACCATCGCGATGGAGGCCACCCGGCGCACCGACTCCTCGAGCGCGGCGCGGGCCTCCGGCATCTCCATCCGGCGGGCCTGCAGGCGCAGCAGCGCCGCGACCGTCTGCAGGTTGTTCTTCACGCGGTGGTGGATCTCGCGGATCGTCGCGTCCTTGCCGACCAGCTGGCGCTCGCGGCTGCGCAGCTCGGTGACGTCGCGCACGAGCACCAGCGCCCCGCGCGGCTCACCGCCCGGGAACAGCGGCAGCGCCCGCAGGAGCACCGTCGCGCCCTGCGCCTCCACCTCCGACTCGCGCGGCTCGCCGAAGCGCAGGACGGCAGCGAGGGCCGCAGACCCGCGCGGCTCGTCCAGCACGCCGGGGGCCGCGCTCAGCCGGGCGATCGTGTGGCCCAGGTGCGACCCAATCAGGTCGCCGGTGACCCCGAGCCGGCGGTAGGCCGACAGCGCGTTCGGGCTGGCGTAGACGACGTGCCCCGTGCGGTCGAGGCGGACGAGCCCGTCGCCCACCCGCGGGGCGTGCTCTGGGTCGGTGTGGGCGCCCGGGAACGGGAAGCGGCCCTCCGACACCATCTGCAGCAGCTCACCGGCGGTGGTCAGGTAGGTCAGCTCGAGCGCGCTGGGCATCCGGGTGACCGAGGAGTCGGTGTCGCGGCTCAGCACGCCGACCACCCGGGTGCCCCGCCGCACCGGCACGGCCTCCGAGCGCACCTGCAGCCCGCCACGGCGCTCGGGCTCGCCGTCGCGGACGGCGCGACCGCTGGCCGCCGCCCGCTCCGCCCGTACGGCGCCGGGGCTGCCGGCGGCCAGCTCGGAGCCGACGACGTCCAGCGGGTAGGTCGTCGGGCCGGTCGTCGGGCGCATGTGGGCGACCGCGAGCCAGGTCCCGTCGGCGGTGCGGACCCTCAGGACCAGGTCGGAGAACGAGAGGTCGGCGACGAGCTGCCACTCGCCCACGAGCCGGTGCAGCCAGCCGACGTCGGCCTCCCCCAGCCCGGTGCGCGCACGGACGAGGTCACCCAGGGTCGACACCCGCCCGAGGGTAGGCGGGCGGCCAGGGCGACGAGGCCGTGACGATCACCGGCGACCGCCCTGGCACACTCGGCGTCGTGACCGAGCTGCTGACGCCCCCCGCCCCGACTGCTGCCGAGGACCTGCTCGCCGTGCTGCGTGAGCAGGTGCTCGACCGCGGGGTCGGGCTCACCCTGGAGCAGGCCGTGGCGTGCCTGGAGCT
>JAOPVV010000443.1 GCA_025966005.1 Frankiales bacterium | reverse complement strand
CTCGACGACCGTCACGGGCAGCCCGCGGGCCCGCGCCGCCGAGGCCACCTCGGTGCCGATGAAGCCCGCCCCGACGACCACCGTGCGGGCCGCGGCGTCGAGCGCCGCCCGGACGGCCAGCGCGTCGTCGACGGTCCGCAGGACGTGCACCCCGGGGAGCGCCTCGCCCGGCAGGTGGCGGGCGTGCGCCCCGGTCGCGACGACCAGCCGGTCGAACGCCAGCGGGCGCCCGCCGACGTGGACCTCACGCGCGTCCAGGTCGAGAGCGGTGGCCGGCGCCCCGAGGCGCAGCTCGACCCCGAGGACGGTCAGGTCGTCGGCGGTCCGGTAGGTCGTCGCGGCCGGCTGCCCACCGGCGGCCAGCACCGCCTTGGACAGCGGGGGACGGTCGTACGGCAGGTGGTCCTCGGCGCCCACGAGCACCAGGCGCCCGGCGTACCCGGCCCGCCGCGCCGCCTCGCACGCCCGCAGGCCCGCCAGCGACGCCCCGACGACGACCAGGGCCCCCGTCGTCACGGGACCAGGCGCAGGGCCGCGGTCGGGCAGGCCGCCACGGCCTGCTCGAGCAGCGCCCGCTGCTCCTCGCCGGCCTCGGACTGCAGCACCACGAGCGCGCCGTCGTCGCCGACCTCGAAGAACGCGGGGGCCACCGCCTCGCACATGCCCAGCGACGAGCACGTCGCCTCGTCCAGCTCGATCCGCACGGTCAGGCCTCCGGGGTGAAGCGGACGGGCATCTTGTTGACGCCGTGGAAGAAGTTGCTGCTCGACAGGACCGGCGGGCCGACCAGTTCGAGGTCGGGCAGCCGGGTCAGCAGCTGACGGAAGACCGCCGACAGCTGGCGCCGGGCGAGCTGGTTGCCCAGGCAGTGGTGGATGCCGCCGCCGCCGAACGACACGTGCGGGTTCGGGCTGCGGGAGAGGTCGAAGCGCTCGGGGTGCTCGAAGACGTCGGTGTCCCAGTTCGCCGAGGCGTAGAACATGATCACCTTGTCGCCGGCGGTGATCGTCTGGCCGCCGAGCTCGCAGTCGCGGGCGGCGGTGCGCCGGAAGGTCATGATCGGTGACGCCCAGCGCACGATCTCCTCGACCGCGCCAGGCATCCGCCCGTCGAGGTCCTCGAGCAGCCAGGCCCGCTGCTCCGGGTTCTCGACCAGCGCCTTCATGCCGTGGCTGGTGCTCTGCCGGGTCGTGTCGTTGCCCGCGACCATGAGCAGGCCGAAGAACGAGACGATCTCGTCGTCGGTGAGCCGCTCGCCGTCGACCTCGGCCTGGACCAGGGCGGTCATCAGGTCGTCCTGCGGCTCGGCCCGGCGCGCCTCGACCAGCTCGAGCGCGATGCGGCGCATCGTCGCGGAGGTCTCCATCAGCCGGCCGAGCGGCTCGGCGCCCTGCATGAGGTCCTCGTCGCGCCAGCCGCCGGCGAACTGGGCCTCGTGGGCGACCGTCAGCCGGTGCTCCTGCGGGATGCCGACCATGTCGCAGATGTTGTGCATCGGCACGAGCTTGCTCACGTGCTCGACGAAGTCGACCTCGCCCGTGCGCGCGATGTCGTCGACGATCCGCTTCGCGTTGGCCTCGATCCGGTCGGCCGTGCGGGCCATCTGGCGCGGCGTGAAGGCCGACGACAGCAGCCGGCGGACCTGGGTGTGGCGGGGCGCGTCCATCGCGATGAAGCCCTGGGCGGTGTCGAGCAGCTCCTGCGGCATGGACTCGAAGACTATGCCCTCGCCGGACAGGAAGTCCCCGGGACGCTTGGTGACCTCGACGAGGTCGGCGTGGCGGGTGACGGCCCAGAAGCCCTGGTCGTTGGGGTCCTCGAACAGCCCGTTCTCGACCGGGCGGTGCCACGAGACCGGACGGTCGCGGCGCAGCTCGGCGAACACGACCTCCCGCTCGACGGCGGTCTGCGACCAGAAGGCCGTGGACGACAGGTCGGCAGGGTCGTACGGACGGGACCCGCGGGTCTGCGCGGTGAGAGTGGTCATGCGACGCAGCATTGACACTCATGGCGGTTTTGTCAACGAGCTTGACGTTCGTAAGTCGACTGTCAACGTGACACCATCCCGGGATGCCCGCCGAGCCGCTCCGCGTCGCGTTCCGGCGGCAGCTGCGCGAGCAGGCCCTCGAGCAGGCCTACGCCCTCACCGTCGAGCAGGGGTGGGACCGGGTCCGGATGGGCCAGGTCGCGACCGCCACGGGCGTGTCACGGCCCACGCTCTACAAGGAGTTCGGCGACAAGCAGGGCCTGGGCGAAGCGCTGGTGCGCGGTGAGACCGAGCGCTTCCTGGTCGGGGTGCAGCAGGCGCTCGACGGGGCGCCGGACGTGCCGCAGGCCGTCGTCGCCGCCGTCCGGTACGCGCTCGGGGAGGCCGAGCGCAGCCCGCTGCTGCGCGCCGTGCTGACGTCCACGCGCGGTGACGACGCGGGGCTGCTGCCGCTGCTGACGACCCGCTCGGCCCCTCTCCTGGAGGCTGCGGGGGGCGTGCTGTCGGGCTGGCTGAGCCGCGCCCTGCCTGACCACGACGAGCGCGACGTCGTCGAGGCCGCGGACGCGCTGGCGCGCCTGGTGGTCAGCCACCTGGTGCAGCCGGCCGGCACACCGGACGAGATCGCCGAGCGCCTGGCCCGGGTGGCGCTGCGCGTCCTGCAGCTCTGAGGGCTGGTCAGGGGCGGGCGACCGGCTCGGCCAGCACCTGCTCGTCGACCGGTGCCGGCGGCGCCGACCGCCGGGTGGCCAGGACGCAGCCCGCGAGCACCAGCGGGAAGCCGACGGCCGCGCCGGCCGTGAACGGCTCGGACAGCAGGACGATCCCGAGCGCCAGCGCCACGGCCGGGTTGACGTAGGTGATGACCAGCGCCCGCTGCGGCCCGGCCTCGGCGATGAGGGCGAAGAAGGCGAGCAGCGCGACCACCGTGCACAGCAGCGCCAGGCCGACCACGGCCCAGACGACCTTCCCGGACGGGACCTCGAGGTCCCGGCCGCCGAACGGCGCGTAGACCAGCGCGGTCGCCGCGAGCGCCGCCCCGTTGACGCCGGCGGCAGGCAGGTCGGCCAGCCAGCGTGCGACCACCAGCGGGCCGGTGGCGTAGCAGACGACGACCACCGCGACCTCGGCGACCGAGAGCAGGTCGCCGCCGCGGACGTCGAGCCCGACCAGCGCGCCGACCCCGCCGAAGCCGAGGGCCAGGCCGAGCAGCCGGGTGCGGTCGAGCCGCTCGTGGTCGCCGCCGCAGCGGGCGGCGAAGGCGGCGACGAG
>JAOPVV010000441.1 GCA_025966005.1 Frankiales bacterium | reverse complement strand
GAGGTTGGTCGCCTCCAGACCGGACGCGCAGAAGCGGTTGACCTGCAGGCCGCCGACCGTGTCGGGCAGGCCGGAGACCTGCGCGACCGCCTTGGGCAGGTCGCCGCCCTGGTCGCCGACGGGGGTCACGACGCCGAGCACGACATCGTCGATGTAGCTGGTGTCGAGCTCGGGCAGCCGGGTGCGCAGCTCGTGAACGAGCCCCACCACCAGGTCGAGGGGCTTGGTGGCGTGCAGCGCGCCCCTCTTGCCCTTGCCGCGGGGGGTGCGTATCGCCTCGTAGACGTAGGCCTCGTCGGTCACGACGTGTGGGTCCTCTCGGGTGCGGTCCGGGCGGGACGTCCGGTCCGGTGGTGTCAGCGGGGACGGGCCGAGGTGGCCCGGGGTGCAGGGATGTCAGGCGTGCGCGGACGCCGCCGAGGCAGCACCGGAGGGCAGCAGACCGACGGGCAGGTCGACGGTGCGGGACCGGAGGTACTCCCCCAGCCCCTTGGCCTGCGGGTCGGGGCGGCTGGAGTCTGCGACGCCGCTGCCGAGCAGCCCGACGACGATGAAGTTCAGCGCCCTCAGGTTGGGCAGCTCGTGGCGGCGGACCTCGAGGTCGGCCGCCTCGGGCAGCAGCTGCTTGAAGCGCTCGACGGTGAGGTACGAGGCCAGCCACGCGTGCTCGGCGTCGGTGCGGGCCCACAGGCCGACGTTGGCGTTGCCGCCCTTGTCGCCGGAGCGGGCGCCGCAGACCAGGCCGAGCGGCGCACGGACGGTCGGGCCCTCGGCGGGCGCCTCGGGCGTAGCGACCGGGGTGAAGCCGGGCGCCGGCCACGGGTCGGTGCTGGCGCTGTGCTCGACGACGCGCTCGCGGCCGTCCGGCAGGACGAGGCGCTGCGTGACCAGCTCGGCCGGCAGCAGGGCCGGCCAGTAGACGCCGTAGTCACTGGCGTCAGTGGGCGGGGTCGTGGTGTGGAAGCCGGCGTAGCCCGCGAGCGCGAGCTCCATCGTGGCGTTCGAGAAGCGGCGGCCCACCTTGGCCCTGTCGGCGTCCTTGACCGTCACGCGCAGGTGGGCGGTCGCCTGCTCGTTGGTCGGGGCGTCGTCCTGCGAGAAGCGCAGCAGCCGCACGTCGACCTCGTCGAACTGCTCCTTGCCGCCGAGGACCTCGAACAGCTGGGCCTCGGCCCAGGCGGCCTTGCGCTCGATGTCGAGGCCGGTCATCACCATCGTCATGGTGTTGCGGTAGCCGCCGATGTAGTCGATGCAGACCTTGAGCAGACCGGACGGCGCGGAGCCGCGGCAGCCGCTGACCCGGACGCGGTCCGGGCCCTCCTGCGTGACCTGCAGCGCGTCGAAGTGCGCGACCACGTCGGGGTTGGAGTACGCCGGCGTCTGGATCTCGTAGAGCAGCTGGGCGGTGACCGTGCCGGTGTTGACGACGCCACCGGTGTCGTCGTGCTTGGTGATGACGAAGCTGCCGTCGGCCTCGACCTCGGCGATCGGGAAGCCGGGGTAGCGGCGGTCGACGACCTCGTCGGCGAAGGAGTAGTTGCCGCCGCAGGCCTGCGGCCCGCACTCGATGATGTGCCCGGCGGCGACGGCGCCGGCGAGCGCGTCGTGGTCCTCGCGGCTCCAGCGGTGCCACCAGGCGGCGGGGCCGACGACCAGCGAGGCGTCGGTGACCCGCGGGCACACGACGATGTCGGCGCCCTCGGCCAGTGCCGCTGCGATCCCCCACGCGCCGAGGTAGGCGTTGGCCGTCACCGGCACGACGCCGGTCTCGCGCAGCGAGCGGCCGGTGTCGAGGTGGGTCAGCTCGTGGCCGGCGTCCATGAGCTCGCCGAGGCGGTCGGTGAGGTCGTCGCCGTCGAGGTAGGCGACCTTCGGCGCGAGGCCGAGCCTGCCTGCCAGTGCGTGGATCTCGTCGGCCAGGCCGGACGGGTTGAGACCGCCGGCGTTGGTGACGATGCGGACGCCGCGGTCGAACGCGGTGCCGAGCGTGGCCTCGAGCTGGTGCAGGAACGTGCGGGCGTAGCCGGCCGTGGGGTCCTTGCGGCGGGCCTTGTAGAGGATGAGCATCGTCAGCTCGGCGAGGTAGTCGCCGGTGACGACGTCCAGCGGACCGCCCTCGACCATCTCCTGCATGGCCTTGATGCGGTCGCCGTAGAAGCCCGAGGCGTTGCCGATGCGGACGGCGCGGCGGTTCACGACGCCCTCCCGGTGTCGGCGAAGCGACCGGCCGGGCGGCCCGCGCCGACCCCGCCGGCGTAGGCCTGGGCGACGGTCGCCCACTCGCTCGCCACGGGGCCGGTGACGGTGAGGCCGGTGTCCTGCAGGTTGCGGCGCTGGGTCACCAGCAGGCAGAAGTCCAGCGCCGCACCGGTGATCCGGTCGGCGGCGTCCGCCGGTCCCCACTCCCAGCGCTCTCCCTCGGGCCCGTCGAGCTCGACCCGCACGGCGGCCGTCGGGACCGGACGGCCGTTCAGGGCGAACGCGAAGGCGAAGGTGCGCACGCCGAGGTCGGCGACGCTGCGCAGCCGCGACGTCGGGGGCCGCACGAGGCCGACGGTGTCGACGACGTCCTGACCGTGCGCCCACGTCTCCATCAGGCGACCGGTGGCGGACGAGGCCATCCCCATGTCGGGGCCGTACCAGGGCAGCCGGTGCGCCGGGTCGAGCGAGAGGTAGGTCGACAGCAGTGTGCGGCGGGAGGTGGTGAACCACTCCAGGCAGTCCGCCGGCGCCATCGCGCGGAAGCGCGCGGCGACGTCGTCGGGGAAGCCGTCGCCGAGGGCCAGCAGCTCGTCGCGCTGGGCGCAGAACGCGTCCGGGTCGGTCATCGCCAGCACCGTCGCGTCGTCGAAGAACGCCAGGTGCGTGACCTGGTCGCGGATGCTCCACCCCGCCGCGGGCGTCGGGGCCTCCCAGCTCGACGCCCTGAGGCCGGCCAGCACGGAGACGATGGCGGTCGTCTCGTCCTGCAGGTCCTGCACGACCGCGTCCAGCACGGACGTCCTCGTCATGGTCATCAACAGCCCTTCCACTCGGGTGCCCGCTTGTCGCGGAAGGCCGCGGGGCCTTCCTTGGCGTCCCGGCTGGTGTAGACGGGCTCCCACAGGCGCTCGGCCTGCTCGAAGGCGGCGGACAGGGACGTCTCGGCGACGAGCCGGACGGTCTTCTTGGCGGCAGCGACCGACAGCGGCGCGTTCGCCGCGATCCGCTCGGCCAGCACCTGCACGCTCTCACGCAGGTCGGCGTCCGGGACGACCCGGTTCACCAGGCCCACCCGCTCGGCGCGGACGGCGTCGACGGGGTCGCCCGTCAGCAGGATCTCCATGGCGGCGCGGGTCCCGATCAGCAGCGGCAGCGGGGCCGCCCAGGGGGCGCCGCGTCCGACCTTGACCTCGGTGACGCCGAACCTGGCGGACTCGCCGGCCACGCACAGGTCGCACATCTGGGCGAGCAGGAAGCCGCCGGCGAACGCGACGCCGTTGACGGCCGCGATGGTGGGCTTGTCGACCTCGATGTTGCGGCCGAACTGCGGCAGGAAGTCCGGCGGCGGGACCTCGAGGCCCTCCTCCGCCATCTCCTTGAGGTCGCCGCCGGCGCAGAACGCCTTGTCCCCGGCGCCGGTCAGCACCAGCACCTTGGCGGAGTCGTCGTCGTTGAAGCGGCGCACGCCGTCCCACAGGCCCTGGCGGACGGCACGGCTCAGGGCGTTGCGCGCCTCGGGCCGGTCGATGGTCAGCCAGGCGACGCCGCGGACGACCTCGTAGGTGACGGGGACCTGGTCGCTCACGGGGCCTCGGCGGGCTCGTCGGCCTCGCTGACGACGGCGAGCACGTGGCCGAGGTCGACCGCCCCGCCGACCGTCGCGTCGAGGACGGTGATCGTGCCGTCGTGCGGCGCCTTGACGACGTGCTCCATCTTCATCGCCTCGAGCACGACGATGACGGTGCCCGCCGTGACGACCTGGCCCACCTCGGCCTCGACGCGGATGACGGTGCCGTTCATCGGGGCGATCAGCGACCCGGCGACGGCCAGCGCTCCGGGGAGCGGGAAGCGCTCCTGCTCGGCGAAGGCCGTCGCGCCGAGCACGGAGTCGGCGTAGCGGGCACTGCCGCTGCGGGCGACCGAGACGACCCGACGCACGCCGGCCACCTGCAGGTCGACCTCGTCCGGGGTGCAGGCCCGCAGGACGACGCCGTCGAGCGCGGCGCCGCCGACCGTCGCCTCGACCGACGTGCCGCGCAGGCGGTACTGGACCTCGAGGGGCTCGTCACCGAGCACGAGCACCGTGTTGGACGGCGCGTTGCGCACGTTGCGCCACCCGGTCGGCGCCGCCGGCAGGACGTCGGAGGACGCGCGGCGCTCGGCCGCGTCGGCCAGCGCGACGGCCAGGGCGTGCACCGGCACGGTCTCGTCGGAGCCCTTCGACAGCTCGGCCGGGTCGTGCCGCGTGAGGTAGCCGGTGTCGATGTCGCCGGCGCGGAACTCGTCCTCGCGCAGCACGCCGACGAGCAGGTCGCGGTTGGTCACCACACCCAGGATGCGGGCCTCGGACAGCGCCCGGGCCAGCAGCCGGGCGGCCTGGTCGCGGGTCGGCGCGTACGCGATGACCTTGGCCAGCATGTTGTCGTAGTGCGCGCTGACCTCGCTGCCGGTGCGCACGCCGGTGTCCAGGCGCACGCCGGGCAGGTCGGGGACGTCGAACAGCAGCAGGCGTCCGGTGCCGGGCAGGTAGCCGTTCGTCGGGTCCTCGGCGCACAGCCGGGCCTCGATGGCGTGGCCGGTGATGGTCGCCTCGAGCGCGGCCGGCGGGAGCGGCTCGCCCTCGGCGACGGACAGCTGCAGGGCGACCAGGTCGAGACCGGTGATCATCTCGGTGACCGGGTGCTCGACCTGCAGGCGGGTGTTGACCTCGAGGAAGAAGAAGTCGCCCGAGCTGTCCATGATGAACTCGACGGTGCCGGCGCCGACGTAGCCGATGGCCTTGGCCGCGGCCACGGCTGCCGAGCCCAGCTCGGTCCGCATCGCCGGGGTGACGACCGGGGAGGGCGCCTCCTCGATGACCTTCTGGTAGCGGCGCTGGATCGAGCACTCGCGCTCGAACAGGTGCACCGCGTGGCCCTGGGTGTCGGCGAAGACCTGCACCTCGATGTGGCGGGGACGGTCGACGAAGCGCTCGAGGAAGACGGTGCCGTTGCCGAAGGCGGAGGTCGCCTCGCGCCGGGCGGACGCGACGGCCTCCTCCAGCTCGACCGGGTCGTGGACGACGCGCATGCCGCGTCCGCCACCGCCGAAGGCGGCCTTCACCAGGACGGGGTAGCCGACCTCCTTGGCGGCGCGGTCGGCCAGACCGTCGGCGGACTCGCCGTCGCCGATGGTGATGCCGGACAGGACGGGCACTCCCGCGGCCTGCATGAGCTCCTTGGCCGCGGTCTTGCTGCCCATGGACCGGATCGCCGCCGGGGGCGGGCCGACGAACACGATGCCGGCGTCGGCGCAGGCCTCGGCGAACTCCGCGTTCTCGGACAGGAACCCGTAGCCCGGGTGGATGGCGTTCGCCCCCGTGCGCAGGGCCGCGGCGATGACGAGGTCGGCGCGCAGGTAGGTCTCGGCGGCGGAGTTCCCGGACAGGGCGACGGCCTCGTCGGCCTCGCCGACGAACGGCGCGGAGGCGTCCGCGTCGGAGAAGACCGCGACGGTGGCGATGTCGAGCTCGCGGCAGGTGCGGAAGACGCGGGAGGCGATCTCGCCCCGGTTGGCGACGAGCAGCTTGGTGATCTTCATGGTCTCTTCCGCCTACATCCGGAAGACGCCGTAGCCACGGCGTCCTTCGATCTTCTGGGAGTGGGCGGCGGACAGCGCCATGCCCAGCACGGTGCGGGTGTCACGGGGGTCGATGACACCGTCGTCGTAGATGCGCGCGGTCGTGAAGAAGGCGTGCGACTCGCGCTCGATCTGCGCCTCGATCTCGGCGGTGCGCGTGACGTCGGCCGCCTCGTCGAAGGACTTGCCGGAGGAGGCCGCGGACTCGCGTCCGACGATCGACATGACGCCGGCGAGCTGCGCGGCGCCCATGACGGCCAGCCGGGCGTTGGCCCAGCTGAACATCAGGCGCGGGTCGTACGCCCGGCCGGACATGCCGTAGTTCCCGGCGCCGAACGAGGCGCCCATGTTGATCGAGAAGTGCGGCACGGTGCTGTTCGTGACGGCGTTGATCATCTTCGCGCCGTCCTTGATGATGCCGCCCTGCTCGTAGGCCGCGCCGACCATGAAGCCCGTGACGTTGTGCAGGAAGACCAGCGGCGTGTCGGTCTGGTTGGCCAGCAGGATGAACTCGGTGCCCTTCTTGGCCTCGTCGCTGAACAGCACGCCCCGGTGGTTGGCCAGCACGCCCACGGGATAGCCGTGGATCGAGCCCCAGCCGCAGACCAGGCTGCTGCCGTAGCCGGGCTTGTACTCGCCGAACTCCGAGCCGTCGAGCACACGGGCGAGCACGTCGCGCGGGTCGACCGGCACGCGGAAGTCGGCCGCGGCGATGCCGAGCAGCTCCTCCTGGTCGTACAGCGGCTCGGTCGCCGGCTTCGACGGGCCCGGGCCCAGCTTGCGCCAGCCGAGCTCGGAGACGATCTGGCGGCCGATGCGGATGGCGTCGCGCTCGTCGGCGGCCATCTGGTCACCGAGGCCGGACACCTGCGTGTGCATCCGGGCGCCACCGAGGGACTCGTCGTCGGAGTCTTCGCCGGTGGCCATCTTCACCAGCGGCGGGCCGCCGAGGAAGACCTTCGCGCCGCCGTCGACGAGCACGCAGTAATCGCACATCCCGGGGACGTACGCCCCGCCGGCGGTCGCGTTGCCGAAGACCAGCGCGACCGACGAGACGCCGTCGGCCGACAGCTGGGTGAGCTTCTGGAAGATCTTGCCGGCGTCGACGAACAGCTCGGACTGGGTGGGGAGGTCGGCACCACCGGACTCGACGAGGTAGACGACGGGCAGGCGGTTCTCACGGGCGATGTCGAGCGCCCGCAGATTCTTCTTCAGGGTGAACGGGTTCATCGAGCCGCCGCGCACGGTGGGGTCGTGGGCGATCACCATGCACTCGACGCCGGAGATGACGCCGATGCCGGTGAGGATGCTCGCGCCGACCGTGAAGCGGGTGCCCCAGGCGGCCAGCGACGACAGCTCGAGGAAGGGCGTGTCGCGGTCGAGCAGCAGCTCGAGGCGCTCCCGGACCAGCAGCTTGCCGCGCTCGTGGTGGCGGGCGTTGTAGCGGACACCACCGCCGGCGCGCACGAGGTCGAGCTGCTCCTCGAGGGCGGCCACCGACTCGAGCTGCGCCGTGAGGTTGCGCTGGTACCCCTCGTCCTGGGGGTCGATCGTGGACGTGAGCGCGGGCATCGTGGTGCGTTCCCCTTCAGAGGCGTTCGGGCGTGGAGCGGACTGTCCCCGCTTAGTGAACCATCATTCACTAAGCGGGGACAAGACGACGGGCGTGCGACGTTCCGACGAGGCGTCCTACGCGGGCGGGGTGCCCAGCACGAGGCCGAAGGCGCGGTTCTGCACGGGGCCCGCACGGTCGATCGAGATGTACTTGGCCTCGGTGTACTCGTCGATCGAGTCCGGACCGCCCTCGCGGCCGATGCCGCTCTGCTTGAAGCCGCCGAACGCGTAGTTCGGGTTGATGACGTGCCAGTCGTTGATGTAGATCATCCCGGCCTCGAGCTGGCGGGCGACCTCGATCGCGGCCTCCTCGTCGACGCTCCAGACGCCGGCCGACAGGCCGTAGTCGGTGTCGTTGGCGATCTTGATGGCCTCGTCGACGCTGTCGAACGTCAGCACCGACAGGACCGGACCGAAGACCTCGCAGCGCGCGATCTCCATGTCGTTGGTCACCCCGGTGAAGATGGTCGGCTCGATCCAGTTGCCCTTCTCGAACTCCGCACCCGTGGGGGCGCCGCCGCCGACGGCCGCGACCGCGCCGGCCGCCTTGGCGCCCTCGAGGAAGCCGAGGATGCGCTCCTGCGCCTGCTTGGTGATGACCGGGCCGACGTCGGTGGCCGGGTCGAGCGGGTTGCCCAGCGTCAGGGTCTTGGCGCGGGCGACCAGCCGGGCCGTGAACTCCTCGGCGATGCTGCTGTCGACCAGCAGGCGGGTGCCGGCCTCGCAGGCCTCGCCGTTGTTGGCCATAGCGGCGTAGAGCGCGCCGTCGACCGCGACCGAGAGGTCGGCGTCGGCGAGCACGATGTTCGGGCCCTTGCCGCCGAGCTCGAGGGTCACGCGCTTCACGGTGTCGGCCGACTGGCGCAGGATGGCCTTGCCGACCTGGGTCGAGCCGGTGAACGCGACCTTGCTGACGTCCGGGTGGCCCGACAGGTGCGCGCCGACGTCGTCGCCGTCGCCGACGAGCGCGTTGAGCACGCCCTTGGGCAGCCCGGCCTTCTCGAACTCCTTGATCAGCTCGAGGGCGACCAGCGGCGCGTGCTCGTCGGGCTTGACCACCACGGTGCAGCCGGCGGCCAGGGCGGGGGCGACCTTCCAGACCAGCGTCAGCAGCGGGATGTTCCACGGGACGATCGCCGCGACGACGCCGATCGGCTCACGACGGCGGATGCCGGCGAACGGCAGCGGCGCGGTGACCTCGGGGCCGGCGCTCTCGAACTCGTAGGTCTTGGCGATCTCGGCGACGTACTGCATCTGCATGACCGACAGGCCGATGTGCAGCGCGCCGGTGACGCGGATGGTCGCGCCGTTCTCCTGCGACTGCAGGGCCGACAGCTCCTCGATGCGGCCGTAGACCGCACCCGCGACGGTGGCGATGATGTCGGCGCGGTCCCCGGGGGAGGTGCGGCGCCACTCGCCGGCCTCGTGGGCGCGCTTGGCCGCGGCGACGGCGCTGTCGACGTCGGCCGTGGTGGCCTTCGCAACGGTGGCGACGAGCTCCTCGGTGGCCGGGCTGCGGATCTCGTAGCGGTCGGCGCTGTCGACGTACTCGCCGTCGATGTACATCTCGTAGTGCGGTACGGACATGCGGATCTCCTGGTGCGTCGTCGCTCGAGGACCGAGCGCGGGTGGGTGGGGTCAGACGAGCTGGGACAGCGACTGCAGTGAGCGGTAGCCGCTGCGGTAGTACAGGAGGGGCTCGGAGTCGGCCGCCGACTGCAGCGACTCGACGTGGCAGGTGACGATGTGGTGGTCGCCGCCGTCGAAGACGTGCGCGAGCCGCACCTCGACGTGGGCCGCCGCGCCGTCGAGCGCCGGAGCGCCGTGCGGCGTCGGGGTCCACGAGACGCCGGCGAACTTGTCGCTGCCGCTCTTGGCGAAGCCGTTGGACAGGCCGTGCTGCTCGGAGCTGAGGACGTTGAGGCAGAACCAGTCGGCCCGCTGCACGACCGGCCAGGACGTCGAGGTCCGGGCCGGGCAGAACAGCACCAGCGGCGGGTCGAGCGACAGCGACGTGAACGACTGGCACGTCATGCCGACGGGGGTCCCGTCGACGACGGCCGTGACGACCACGACGCCGCTCGCGAAGTGCGACAGGACCTCGCGGAAGTGCGCGGGGTCGGACGCCGCGACGCTCTGCATCAGCCGACGTTCCGGGAGCGGCCGGCCCAGAACGGTGTGCGCAGGGCCTTCTTGTCGACCTTGCCGGCCGGGTTCACGGGCAGCTCGGTCCTGAAGTCGATCGACTTCGGGGCGGCGACCCCGCCGAGACCGGCCTTGACCAGCGCCGTGAGCTCCTCGGGGGACGCCTGCGCGCCGTCCTTGAGCACGACGAAGGCGTGCACGGCCTCACCCCACTTCTCGTGGGGGATGCCGACGACCGCGGACATCGCGACGGCCGGGTGGGTTGCGAGCACGTCCTCGACCTGGCGCGGGAAGACGTTGAACCCGCCGCTCACGACCATGTCCTTCTTGCGGTCGACGAGGTAGAGGAAGCCGTCGGCGTCGAGGTAGCCGATGTCACCGGTGTGGACCCAGCCGTCGCGGACGGCCTCGGCGTTGCGGGAGGCGTCGACGTAGCCGAGCATCTGGCCGAGCTGCTTGGAGCAGATCTCGCCGGTCTCACCGGGAGCGAGCACGTTGTCGGCGTCGTCCTGGATGCAGACCTTGACGTACGGGATCGGGCGGCCGGCGGACGCGAGGCGGGCGACGTCCTGCTCGGTGTCGACGCGGTGGTCCTCCTTGCGCAGGCAGGAGACGTAGCCCGGCTCGGTGCCCGCGTAGGTCTGGACGAAGATCGGACCGAGGACGTCGAGCGCGACGCGCAGGCGGTCGGGGGCGATCGGCGAGCCGGCGTAGATGATCGTGTTGAGCGACGACAGGTCGTAGTCGGCGCGGCTCGGGTGGTCGAGCAGCATGTAGATGATCGTCGGGACGACGGCCGTGGCGCTGACCCGCTCCTTCTGGATCGCCGTCAGCAGACCGTCGACGTCCAGCCCCGGGAGCATGACGTTCGTGCCGCCGCGGAGGAACGTCGGCATCACGAAGATCTGCGTGAAGTGCGTGAGAGGTGCTCCGTGGGCGAAGATCTCGCCGGGGCGGATGTCACCGATCTCCAGGCCCGCGGTGATGCTGTAGTGCGCCCAGGTGAAGTGCGAGTTGACGACGCCCTTGGGCTCGCCGGTGCTGCCCGAGGTGAACAGCACGAACGCCTCGTCGTGCTCGTCGACGGTGACGGCAGGCGCGGTGGTCGGCTGACCGGCGAAGAAGGTCGCGTAGTCGGTGACGCCCTCGAGCGGGCTGTCGCCGAGCCGCACCACGGTCTTGATGTTCGAGCAGGCGGCGAGTACCTCCTGCGCGACGTCCTCGAAATGGGAGTCGTAGACGAGCGTCGTCGCGCCGGTCTGCTCGAGGTTGGCGGCATGGGTGGCGGCCGAGGCGCGGGCGGGCATCTGCACGAGGACGGCGCCGGCCTTCCAGATGCCGTGCTGGCTGGGGATGAACTCGAGGCAGTTCGGCAGGAGCAGGCCGACCCGCTCGCCGGGCTGCACGCCGAGCGCGCCGAGCCCGTTCGCGACCCGGGTGGCGAGCTCGTGCATCTCGCGGTAGCTCAGCCGGCGGTCACCGTCGACGACGGCGGTGCGGTCGGCGAAGTTCAGGCAGACCCGGTCGAAGACCTCGGGCAGCGTTCCCCACATGTCAGTACCTCTCCGAAGCGGTGACGTCGCCCAGCGGGTGCCGGGCGCTCTGGTAGTCCTTCTCGAGCCGGTCGACGAGGTCGGCGACGGCGGGCACGTCGTCGGTGCCGGACACCGAGTGGCCCGCGGCCCAGACGTCACGCGCGGCGAGCAGCCGGTCCTGGGCGAAGGCGCCGTCGGACGCGGCCTCCCGGCTCTGCAGCCAGCTGGTCAGCACGTTGGCCTCGAGCCCGCTGACCTGCCGGGAGGTCGTGATGTCGTCGAGCGTCGCGGCGACGACGGCGGCGCGGTACTCCGGCGACGCGAGGCTCTCCTGGGTCGCGATGAAGCGGGTGCCCAGGTACGCCAGGTCGGCGCCGAGCACCTCGGTCGCGGCGATGCCGGCGCCGTCGGAGATGCCGCCGGCGAGCACGATCGTGCCGTCGTAGCGCTCGCGGACGGCGCGGACGAAGGCGAACGGGTTCGCCCAGCCGGTCTGCCCGCCGGCGCCCGCCGTGAGCAGGACCAGCCCGTCGACCCCGGCAGCGCTGGCGAGGTCGACGTGCCGGAGGCTGGCGACGTCGGCGTAGACGAGGACGCCGGCGTCGTGCAGCGGCGCGACGACGTCCTTCGGCGAGCCGACGCTGGCGATGACGAGCTCGACGCCGCCGCGCACGCAGGCCTCGAGATCGGCGTCGCGGCGGGCGTTGCTGCGGTGCACGATCAGGTTCGCCGCCACCGGTGCGGGCACCCGGTCGAGGTCGGCGGAGCCCAGCTCGGTGCGGATCCGCCCGAGCCACTGCTCGAGCACCTCGACCGACGGCGCGTTGTGCGTCGGGAAGCTGCCGATGACCCCGGAGGCGCACGCGGCGATGACGAGGTCGGGGCCGGAGACTGCGGTCATCGGCGCGGCGATCACGGGCAGCCGGAGCCGGCCGTCCCAGGCGGCGGGGAGCACTACCGCTCGCCCGGGGCGCGGACGCCCGTCGGGGCGCAGGGATCGCAGTGCTGCACGGCGGTGCTCCAGGGAGGTCGGGGGTCCGGGGACTTCGGGCTGGGTGCCACTCAAGTGGCCAGCGCTGTGACCTACCTCATCCCGTGGGGGGAACCCTCGGTCCGTCGGGAGGACGCTCCCTCCCCCCGCGGGGGGAGGCGCCTGGCGCACGCGCGCAGGGCGGAGCCCGGGACGCCGGGAGGACGGGCAAGGAGGGCCGGAAGCCCTCAGGCGCTGAGGAACTGGCTGATGGCCTGGGCGCGGTTGGCGACACCGAGCTTGCGCAGGATGTGCTTCACGTGGGTCTTGACGGTGCTTTCGGCGACGACGAGCTGCTGGGCGATCTGCTGGTTGGTGGCACCCACGGCGACCAGCGCCAGCACCTCGCTCTCGCGCTCGGTGAGCTGCTCGATCGCGCTGCCCGGTCCGAAGCTCGGCACCGGCCGGCCGGCGCCGCCGGACTGTCCCCCGGCCACGACGAGCTCGCAACCGCGGTCGGCGAGCAGCTCGTCGCTGGCGGCCAGCACCTGGCGCATCCGCTCGCGCTGCTCGACCAGCCGCTCGCGCAGGACGGCACGCTCGTAGAGCTGGGCGAAGCCCTGGGAGAAGGCCCACAGCACGTCGCGGTCGACGTTGTCGACGCGCCGGCCGATCGGGTCGTAGTCGGCGTGCAGGAAGCCGATGACGACGTCGGCCACGATGATCGGCGCGACGACGTAGGACGACGAGTGCCCGGCGTCGACGATGATCGGCCGGTGGACGTCCGCGGACTGGGTGTCGTAGACGGCGGCCGGCCGGCGCTCGGCCAGGATCTGCGACTCGACGGTCGCGTCGGCCAGCGGGATCGGGCGGTCGACCCAGGCGGTGAACCACTGGTCGTCGACGTCGCCGCTGCCGAAGTGCGCCATCCACGGCTTCCACATCGCGCCGTCGACGCGTGACAGGACCGCGCGGCCGAAGCCGCACCGCAGCACCAGCTCCTCGCAGACGTGGTCGAGCAGGTCGTTCGAGGTGGGCAGGGTGCGCAGGCGCGTGAGCGCGGCGTCGCAGTCTTCGAGCCGCCGCGGCAGCAGGCGAAGCTCGTGCTGGAACACGTCGGCGCCGAGCTTCTGCAGGAGCAGCAGCAGTCGGCGCAGACCCTCGTGGTCCTCGGGTGCGAGACCCGGGACGGCGCCCGCGGCAACGCAGGCGCCGGTCAGGCCGGTGACCGCGCCGTGCAGGTCGTCGGTCGCCGGCGGCAGCGCGGGTGCCGGCTCGCGCAGCCGGGTCAGCAGCGCGTCGAGCGTCTCCCGGACGACCGTCAGCCGTGAGCGCAGCGACCGGTCGCTCTGCCGCCAGGTGGTGCCGCGGTCGGCGTCCGCGGGGCCGAGGTGGGCGGTGCGGACGCTCATCGACGCGCCTCCAGAGCGCCGGTCTGGCGCAGGTAGACGTACACGGCCTCGGCCCGGTTCGCGGCCGGGAGCTTGCGCAGGATCCGCTTCACGTGCGACTTGACGGTGCTCTCCGAGACCACGAGCCGCTCGGCGATCTGCGAGTTGGTCGCGCCCGTCGCGAGCAGCGCCAGGATCTCGCGCTCGCGGGACGTGAGGCCGTTCGTGCCCTGCGCCTCGACCGCCGTGGAGACGACGCGCACCGCGCCGGCGTCGAGTGCGGGGCTGCAGGCCCGGCTCAGCCGGACGGCGGTGGGGTCGAGCTCGCCGAAGCCGAAGTCGACGTCGCTGAAGGTGGCGCGGATCTGGTCGCGCTGACGCGCCACGCGCTCGACGAGAGCGGCCCGCTCGTAGACGCGGGCGAAGCCGTCGGCGAACACCTGGACCATCTCGCGGTCCATGCCCGTCAGGACGCGCCCCGACAGGACGTTGTCGGCGTGCAGCAGCCCGATGACCCGGTGGTCGACGACGATCGGCGCCGCGACGTAGGCCGAGGAGGCACCGGTCTCGACCAGCGGGCGGAAGGTGCGCGGGTCGTTCTGGGCGTCGGACACCAGCAGCGGCGCGCGCCGGCGGACGAGGTCGGTCTCGGCCAGTCCGGAGGTCAGCGGGATCGCCAGCTCCGAGCTCAGCAGCCCGGCCAGGCCGCTGCCCGGCGAGTCCGGCGTGCCGCCCTCGACGTGCAGGACCGCGGGGACCCACGAGGAGCCCTCGACGCGGGACACCAGGGCGCGGTCGAAACCGCAGCCGCGGCACAGCGCCTGGGCGACGAGGGCGATCAGCTCGGACGGCGAGGTGCCGCGGCCGATCTCGGCGAGCACGTCCTGGACCCGGCCGAAGCGCTGGGAGCGGGCCTCGACGACGTGGTCGCGCAACCGGCCCTGGATCAGGCCGGACAGGGCAGCAGCGTCCGCCGCTTCCGGCAGCGCGTCCTCGGGGGTCTCCCCCAGCACCTGCGCCGGGACCAGGCCGAGGGCTCCGTGCAGCTCACGGCTGCGCTCGTCGTCGACCGAGTCGCCGGCGAGCACGTCGCGGGCGTCGGCCATGAGCTGGCCCACCCGGGTCTTGACCTCCGCCGAGCGCTGCCTCGCCAGAACTGCCGTCGACCGCACAGCTGGACTCCCTCTCCTGGGGTGCTGGAACCGTCCTGGGACTGCTGTCGAGACCGCGGTCGCCGGGTCCTGGCCGGGCCGGTCCGCTTGACGGGACGACCTGCCGGGGGGGCACTATGTGTCTCGCCATTCACTTACGAGCAGAAGTATGAGACGCCGATCACATGCTGTCAAACGCGGTTCAAACCGGGACGAAGCGGGTTCCTCGGGACGCGTCGCCGTCCTGCCACGCGGGGCGCGGCCAGGCGTGAAGGTCGACGGGAACATCGGCGGAGCAGTGGACGGCACGGGTGGCGCCGACCTCATCGGGCTCAACGAGCAGGTCGCGCAAGCGCGACGGGTGGACCTCGACGGCGTCTGGACCACCGAGGTCAGCCGTGACCCGTTCCTGCCGCTGCTGCTCGCGGCGCAGCAGGACCCCGACCTCACCGTCGGCACCGCGGTGGCCGTCGCGTTCGCCCGCAACCCGATGACGACGGCCACCGTCGCCAACGACCTGCAGTGCTTCAGCCAGGGGCGGTTCGTCCTGGGTCTCGGCTCGCAGGTTGAGGCCCACGTCACGCGCCGGTTCGACATGCCGTGGTCCTCGCCGGCCGAGCGGATGCGCGACTTCGTCCTGGCCCTGCGTGCCATCTGGGCCAGCTGGCAGGACGGCACGCCGCTGGAGCACCGCGGCGAGTTCTACGAGCACACCCTCATGCCGCCGCTGTTCCGGCCGCCGCCCCACCCCTACGGCCCGCCCCCCGTGGTCCTCGCCGCCGTGGGCCCGCTCATGACCCGGGTGGCCGCCGAGGTCGCCGACGGCCTGCTGCTGCACGGCTTCACCACCCCGCGCTACCTCGACGAGGTCACGCTGCCCGCGGTGGCCGCCGGGCTCACCGCCGCCGGACGCGTGGCCGACCCCTTCACCGTCTGCTACCCCGGCCTGGTCGCGACCGGCCCCGACGACGCGTCGCTGGAGCGGGCCGTCGAGGCCGTCCGCCGGCAGCTGTCGTTCTACGCCGCGACGCCCGCCTACCGCGCCGTCCTCGACCTGCACGGGTGGGGCGACCTGCACGCGGAGCTGCACCGGCTCGCCCGCCTCGGCGAGTGGGACACGATGGCGAGCCTGGTCGACGACGAGGTGCTCGACGCCTTCGCCGTCGTCGGCCCGCCCCTTGAGGCGGGCCGCGAGGTCCTGCGCCGGTTCGGCGGGACCGTCGACCGCTTCACGCTGTTCACGCCGTACGGGATCGACGAGGCGAGCCGGCGCACCGTGGTGGACGCGCTGCACGCGGGGGTGCCTGCGTGACCGGTGCGAGCACGAGGGCCGTGCGCACCCGCGACCCCGCACGCAAGGAGCGGCTGCTGGAGGCGGCCGCCGCGCTGATCTCCGAGAGCGGCTACCACACCGTGTCGATGGCCGACCTCGGTGCGGCCACCGGCATCACCGCCTCCGCGGTCTACCGGCACTTCGAGAGCAAGTCCGCCGTCCTGGTGGCCCTGCTCGACAGCGTCGTCGACGACCTGCTGCGCGACGCCCGGCAGATCGTCCTGGAGGCGCCGACCCCGGGCGAGGCGCTGCGCCGGCTGGTCGGCGGACAGGTGGCGTTCGTGATGGAGCAGCGGGCACTGGCACAGGTGTACGGGCAGGAGGTCCACAACCTGCCGGACGTCGACGCCCGGCGGCTGCGACGCACCCAGCGCATCTACCTCGAGGAGTGGGTGAAGCAGCTGCTGCTCGCGCGCCCCGAGCTCGAGGAGGAGGTGGCGCGCAACCTCGTGCACGCCGCCCTCGGCGCGATCCAGTCGCGGCTGCACCACCGCAGCGCACTGCCGGACGAGCAGCTCAGCGCGCTGCTGGACGCCTCAGGCCGGGCGGTGCTCGGTGTCCAGTGACGCTCCGGTGTGGCGGTGGCTCGAGCAGGCGCGCCACGACGTCGTCGTGCGCGGGCTGGTCCGACGGCTCGACCCCGGCGCCTCGGGGCTGCTCGACGTCGCCGGCAACGACTACCTGGGCCTGAGCACCCACCCCGCGGTCGTGCAGGCGGCGGTCGACGCCGCCCGCCGTCACGGCGCCGGGTCCACCGGCTCGCGCCTGGTCACCGGCACCACCTCGCTGCACCTGGAGCTCGAGGCCGAGCTCGCGGCGCGCACCGGCGCCGAGACCGCACTCGTGTTCTCCTCCGGCTACCTCGCCAATCTCGGCGCGCTGACCGTCCTGGCCGGTCCGGGGGTGCTGGTCGTGTCGGACAGCGCGAACCACGCCTCGCTCGTCGACGGCTGCCGGCTCGCCCGCGCCCAGGTGCGGGTCGTGCCGCACGGCGACGTGGCCGCCGTGGAGCAGGCGGTCGCCGACTGGCCCGGCCGCAGCGTCGTCGTCACCGACGCCGTGTTCTCCGTCGACGGCGCGGTCGCGCCGCTGGCCGCACTGCACGCGGTCGTCCGCCGGCACGGCGCGATCCTGCTCGTCGACGAGGCGCACGCCCTCGGCGTCCTCGGCCCGGACGGCGCGGGGGCCTGCGCCGCGGTCGGGCTGCACCGCGAGGACGACGTCGTGCGGACCGTGACGCTGTCCAAGTCGCTCGGCAGCCAGGGCGGGGCGGTGCTGGGCAGCGCCCTGCTGCGCGACCACCTCGTCGACACAGCCCGCGCCTTCGTCTTCGACACCGGCCTGGCGCCCGCGGCGGTCGGCGCGGCGCTGGCCGCACTGCGCCTGGTCGACGACGCCCGGATCGCCGACCTGACCCGCGTCTCCCGCGCACTCGCGCTGGCCGTCGGCGTCCCGGTGACGGCCGGAGCCGTCGTGCAGGTCCCGGTCGGCGACCCCGTCCGTGCGGTCGCGGCGCAGCTCGCGTGCCGCGACGCCGGCGTCCGGGTCGGCTGCTTCCGCCCCCCGTCGGTGCCCGAGGGCGGCGCCTGCCTGCGCCTGACCGCCCGCGCCGACCTCACCGACAACGACGTGCAGCGCGTGGCGGCCGCCGTCCGCGCCGCCCTCGCGCCCGTCCCCCCGACCCCCTCGCCGGCCGTCCGGCCCGCGAGCTCGTCCACCAAGGAGCCCTGCTCGTGACCGAGCTGCTGACGCCCCCCGCCCCGACTGCTGCCGAGGACCTGCTCGCCGTGCTGCGTGAGCAGGTGCTCGACCGCGGGGTCGGGCTCACCCTGGAGCAGGCCGTGGCGTGCCTGGAGCT
>JAOPVV010000430.1 GCA_025966005.1 Frankiales bacterium | reverse complement strand
GATGCCGAAGCCGGCGACCGGGTGCCCCCGCCGAGGGTCGTCGAGCAGGGCGTCGGCGGCCAGACCGGCGGCGAGCCCGGCCGCGACCGGCCAGGACGCGAAGCCGGGCCGGCGCCCGGGTCGGGGGGCGGCGGGCATGCGGCGATCCTAGGTGCGCCGTCCCGGACGTCGCCGGCCGGCAGCACCACCCGGACTCCGGTGCGAGGATGGGGCCGTGCGCCGCTCCCTGCTGCTGGCCGTCGCAGCCTGCCTCGTGGGCTGCGGTGCCCCGACCACCCCTGCACCGGTCGCCCTGCCGGTTCCCACCACGTCGGCGTCCGCCTCGCCGTCGCCCGCGCCGGTCCCGTCACCCTCCTCCGCGCGGCCGAGTCACCCGGCTGTGAAGGCGGTCTGGACGATCGGCGCCTCGCCGCTGCCGCTGCGCCCCGACGGCTTCGGGCAGGTCCTGACGACTCCGGCCGTGCTGCGTGACCGTCGGATGACCGCCGTCTCGCGGCTGCCGGCACCGGTGGACGGCCGGTTCGCGTCGACGGTCAGCGCCGTCAGCCCGGCCGTCCGGGAGCGGATGGGCGAGACGTGGTCGCCGGCGTGCCCGGTGGCCCTGGCCGACCTGCGCTACCTCACCATCTCGTTCCGCGGCTTCGACGGGGACGCCCGCACCGGGGAGCTCGTCGTGAACGCCTCTGTCGCCGGCGACCTCGTCGAGGTCTTCCGCCGGCTGTTCGACGATGGGTTCCCGATCGAGGAGATGCGCCTGCCGACCACGGCCGACCTGGAGGCCCCGCCCACCGGCGACGGCAACAACACGGTCGCCTACGTCTGCCGCGCCGCCCGCGGCCAGACCCGCTGGTCGCAGCACGCCTACGGCCTCGCGGTCGACGTCAACCCGTTCCAGAACCCGCAGGTCAAGCGCGACCTCGTGGTCCCCGAGCTCGCCAGCGCCTACGTCGACCGCGGCGCCGTACGGCCCGGGATGGTCCTGGTCGGCGGTCCCGTCGTGCGGGCGTTCACCGGGATCGGCTGGGAGTGGGGCGGCACCTGGCGCAGCAGCAAGGACTGGATGCACGTCAGCCGGAACGGCCAGTGACCCGTCACCCGGTCGGGTGACGGACGCCGGGGCAGGCGCCTCGTTGGACGGTGCAGAGACCGACACCGACCGGGGAGGACCCGTGCTCGTCGACCCGCCGCACGCCGCCTGGTACCGCCCCGGCGCGGCTCCCGCCACCGGCATCGCCCTCGCACGGGGTACCCGGACCCGCGACGTCGAGACCGCCCGCGCGCTGCGCGCCTACCTCGCCACCCGGCCGGCTGTCACGGTGCGGACGACCGTCGAGACGACGCTCTAGGCCGGACCGCCCTCGAGGTCGCCCTCGAGCTCGAGGTAGGTGGCCTTGAGCCCCTCGATCGTCTCGCCCTTCGGCTCGGCCCACAGCCCGCGGTCGGCCGCCTCGAGCAGCCGCTCGCTGATGCCGCGCAGCGCCCACGGGTTGCTCTTCTGCATGAAGGCGCGGTTGACCTCGTCGAACACGTAGGCGCTGGCGAGCTTCTCGTACATCCAGTCGTCGACGACGCCGGCGGTCGCGTCGTAGCCGAACAGGTAGTCCACGGTCGCGGCCAGCTCGAACGCTCCCTTGTAGCCGTGCCGCTGCATCGCAGCGATCCACTTGGGGTTGACGACCCGGGCGCGGAAGACCCGGTGCGTCTCCTCCTGCAGGGTGCGGGTCTTCACGGTGTCGGGCACCGCGCTGTCACCGACGTACGCCTCCGGCGACTCCCCCGTCAGCGCGCGCACCGCCGCGACCATGCCGCCGTGGTACTGGAAGTAGTCGTCGCTGTCGACGATGTCGTGCTCGCGGGTGTCCTGGTTCTTCGCCGCGACGCGCATCCGCGTGTAGACCCGCTCCATGTCGCTGCGGGCGGCGACGCCGGGCAGGTCCTTGCCGTAGGCGTAGCCGCCCCAGACGGCGTAGACCTCGGCGAGGTCGGCGTCGGTCTTCCAGTCGCGGCTGTCGATGAGCGGCAGCAGACCGGCGCCGTACGCCCCCGGCTTGCTGCCGAAGATGCGGGCCGTCGCGCGGCGCTCGTCGGTGCCCAGCGCCAGGTCGGCCTGCACGTGGGCGCGCAGGAAGTTGTCCTCCGCCGGCTCGTCGAGCCCGGCCGTCATGCGGACGGCCTCGTCGAGCATCTCGACGACGTGCGGGAACGCGTCGCGGAAGAAGCCGCTGATCCGCAGCGTCACGTCGACGCGCGGACGCCCGAGCTCCTCGAGCGGCACGACCTCCAGCCCGGTGACGCGGCGGGACGCCTGGTCCCACATCGGCCGGATGCCCAGCAACCAGAGCACTTCCGCGATGTCATCACCGGCGGTGCGCATGGCGGACGTGCCCCAGACGACGAGACCGACCGACGCCGGGTACTCGCCGTGGTCGGCCAGGTAGCGGCTCAGCAGCGAGTCGCCGAGCGCGACGCCGACGGCCCACGCGTTCCGTGACGGGATGGCCTTCGGGTCGACCGAGTAGAAGTTGCGGCCGGTCGGCAGCACGCCCACCAGACCGCGGGTCGGCGAGCCGGACGGGCCGGCGGGCACGAAGCCGCCGGACAGCCCGTGCAGCAGGTTGTCAAGCTCGTCGGTGGTGCGGGCCAGCCGCGGGACGACCTCGTCGCAGGCGAAGCGCAGCACCCGCTCGACCTCCGGCAGCGACCGGTCGTGCAGCGAAGCGACGACTCCGTGCACCGCGTCGGCCGCCCACTCGTTCGCGTCGACGGCGACGACCAGCTCGCGGGCCATCTCCTCGAGCCGGTCGGCCTGCACCCTGTCGTCCTCGACCAGGTCGTACGCCGCACCGAGCGCGCGGCGCAGGCCCGGGAGCGAGCCGGCGTCGCCGCCCCAGGTCTGCTGCGCGCGCAGGATGCCGAGCACCAGGTCGACCCGGGGCAGCTCCACCGGCGCCTGCCCGAGGACGTGCAGGCCGTCCCGGATGAGGACGTCCTTGACCTCGCACAGGTAGCCGTCGACGTGCAGCAGGAAGTCGTCGAACTCCTCCTCGCTCGGGGACTCGGCGACGTGCAGGTCGTGGTGCAGCTGGGCCTTCTCGACGAGCTCCCAGATCTGGCCGCGGATCGTCGGCAGCTTCGCCGGGTCCATCGCCTGCACCTGGGCGTACTCGTCGAGCAGCTGCTCGAGCTGGGCCATCTCGTCGTAGGACTCCGCACGCGCCATCGGCGGCACGAGGTGGTCGACCACGGTCGCGTGGGCGCGGCGCTTGGCCTGCGTGCCCTCGCCCGGGTCGTTGACGATGAAGGGGTAGAACAGCGGCAGGTCGCCGAGCACCGCGTCCGGGGCGCAACCGGCCGACAGGCCGAGGCCCTTGCCGGGCAGCCACTCCAGCGTCCCGTGCTTGCCGAGGTGGATGACCGCGTCGGCCCCGAAGTCCTCGGCGAGCCAGCGGTAGGCAGCCAGGTAGTGGTGCGAGGGCGGCAGGTCGGGGTCGTGGTAGATCGCGATCGGGTTCTCGCCGAAGCCGCGAGGCGGCTGGATCGCGAGCACGACGTTGCCGTAGTGCAGGGCCGCCAGCACGATGTCGCCGCCGTCGACGTAGAGGCTGCCGGGGGGCGGGCCCCAGTGCTCGACCATCGCGTCCTGCAGCGGCTGCGGCAGGGTGGCGAACCAGGCCTGGTAGTCGGCGAGCGGCACGCGGGCGACCGCCGCCGAGAGCTGCTCCTCGGTGAGCCACTCGACGTCGTGACCGCCTGCCGCGATGAGCGTGTGGACGAGGGTGTCGCCGTCCTCGGGGAAGTCACCGACGTCGTAGCCGGCCTCGCGCATCGCCCGCAGCAGGAAGACGGCGCTGGCCGGGGTGTCGAGCCCGACCGCGTTGCCGACCCGAGAGTGCTTTGTCGGGTAGGACGAGAGCACCACGGCGACGCGCTTGTCGGCGTTCGGCACCGTGCGCAGCCGGGCGTGCGCGACGGCGATCCCGGCCACACGAGCGGCGCGCTCCGGGTCGGCGACGTAGGTCGGCACGCCGTCCGGGCCGGTCTCCTTGAACGAGAACGGGACGGTGATGAGCCGGCCGTCGAACTCCGGGATCGCCACCTGCATGGCGGCGTCGATCGGGGCGGCGCCGGCGTCGGAGGCGTCCCAGTCGGCCCGGCTGCTGGTCAGGCACAGCGCCTGCAGGACGGGCACGTCCAGCCGCGCGAGGGCGGTCGCGTCCCAGCCCTCGGCGTCGCTGGCGTTCGAGCCGCCGCTGGCCAGGACGGTGACGACGAGCGCGTCGACGTCGCTGAGCAGCTCGTCGACGACCGGCAGCCGGCTGTCACCCGTCGCGGTCGCCTCCGGGCGCAGCGAGCCGACGTAGACCGGACGCGCGTTGGCGCCCCTGCTCTCCAGCGCGTCGCAGAGCACGTCGACGAAGGAGGTGTTCCCCGACAGCTCGTGCGCCCGGTAGAACACGACGCCGACCGTCGGCCGCGCCGGGTCCGCCGCGCGCGAGCCGTGCAGCCCGTACGCCGGGAGGGCGACGGGCGCGGTGAAGCCGACACCGGTGAGCAGCACGGTGTCGGACAGGAACGCGACGAGCTGGGCCAGGTTCTCCTGGCCTCCCTCGCGCAGGTAGGCGGCCGCGTCGGCGACCACACCGGCCGGCACGGTCGACAGGTCGGCCAGCTCGGCGTCGACCGCTCCCTCACCGCCGACGGCGACCAGCGGGATGCGCCGCTCCAGGCAGGCGTCGCGCAGGGCGTCGAGGCCGTCCCACGCGCGTCGCCCGCCGAGCAGCCGGACCACGACGATCGAGACCCCGTCGAGCAGCGCCACCGGGTCGTCCGTGCGCGAGGGGTTCGCCAGGCGCAGCGGGAGCGCCGGCTCCGGCACGGAGCGCGCGGCGAGCAGGTCGGTGTCGGCCGTGGACAGCAGGAGCAGGGTCACCGCCCCATTGTCACGGACGCGATCCTTCCTTGCCCGAGACCCCCGCGCTGTCGAAGGTGGCGACGTCGCGAAGCACCCGCACGGCGGCCTGGACGAGCGGCAGCGCCAGCACGGCCCCGGAGCCCTCACCCAGGCGCAGGTCGAGGTCGATGAGCGGGCGCAGCCCGAGTGCGGCCAGCGCCCGGGCGTGCCCGGGCTCGGAGGAGCGGTGACCGGCGACGCAGGCCACCAGCGCGTCGGGGTGCAGGGCCGCGGCGACGAGCGCGGCCGACCCGGCGATGACGCCGTCGAGCACGACCGGAACGCGCAGCGCCGCTGCCCCGAGCAGGAAGCCGACGATCGCGGCGTGCTCGAGCCCGCCCACGGCCGCCAGCACGCCGATCGGGTCGGCCGCGTCGGGCCGGTGCAGCGCGAGCGCCCGCCGCACGACGTCGATCTTGTGCTCGAGCATGGCGTCGTCGACGCCGGTCCCCCGGCCGGTCACCTCGGCCGGGTCGAGCCCGAGCATGGCGGCGATGAGCGCGGCCGACGCGGTCGTGTTCGCGATGCCCATGTCGCCCGTCAGCAGGCAGCGGTTGCCCGCCGTGACGAGGTCGCGGGCGACCTCGATGCCGACCTCGATCGCCTCCACCGCCTGCTCGCGCGTCATGGCGGGCTCGACGGTCATGTCGGCGGTGCCGGGGCGCACCCGACGCGGGAGCAGCCCGCCGACCGGGGGCAGGTCGGTCGCCACGCCGACGTCCACGATCAGCACCTCCGCGCCGGCCTGCGCCGCCAGCGCGTTGACGACGGCGCCACCGGCGAGGAAGTTGCCGACCATCTGCGCGGTGACCTCCTGCGGCCAGGCCGTGACGCCCTGCGCGTGCACGCCGTGGTCGCCGGCGAAGACCGCGACGGCGGCGGGCTCGGGCATCGGCGGCGGGTCGACGCCGGCGAGTCCGGCGAGCTGCACCGACAGCCCCTCGAGCACGCCGAGAGCACCCGGCGGCTTGGTCAGGCGTTCCTGGTGGTCGGTCGCGCCGGCGACGGCGGCCGGGTCGAGCGGTCGAAGCGAGGCGAGGGTCTCGTCGAGCACGGAGACGGGCTCCTGTCCGGGGAGGCTGCGGATGCCGTAGCGGTCGGCGTGGACCGCCCACGACAGCGGGCGGCGGCGGGCCCAGCGGGCGGTCGCCAGCTCGGGTTCGGCGGCGAACTCGTCGACGTAGCCGACGCACAGGTAGGCGACGATCTCCAGGTGCCCGGGCAGGCCGAGCGCCGACGCGATCCGGCGCTCGTCGCCGAAGCTGACCCAGCCGACACCGAGGCCCTCGGCGCGGGCGGCCAGCCAGAGGTTCTGCACGGCGCAGGCAGTGCTGTAGCCGGCCATCAGAGGCTGGGTGTGGCGTCCCAGGGTGTGCCGTCCGCCCCGGGTCGGGTCGCTGGTGACGACGACGTTGAGCGGGGTGTCGAGGATCGACTCCACCTTGAGGTCGGCGAAGGCGCGCTGGCGCGCTGCGGGCAGCGACTCGGCGTAGGCCGCCCGGCCCTCCAGCACGATCTCGCGCACCCGGGTGCGCGTCTGGACGTCCCGGAGGACCAGCAGGTCCCACGGCTGGGAGAAGCCGACGCTCGGTGCCGCGTGGGTCGCCTGCAGCACGCGCAGCAGCACGTCGTCGGGCACCGGGTCCAGTCGGAAGCCGCGGCGTACGTCACGCCGCTCGGCGATGACGCGGTGCACGGCCTCGCGGGTCTGGTCGTCGTAGGCGCCGGTCACCGCGCCGACTCTAGGCGCGAGGGCAGGTCATCGTCCCGAGGCACCCCCGCGACCGTCCGGGACGGGACAGCGGGTCGGGAAGCGCGACCTGCAGGCGGACGGCACGGTCGTCTGGGGCCGGTGTCGCTGACCTGGCTCGACAGCGACGAGGGCGAGCAGGTGCTCACCCACCTGCAGGACGTCACGATGAGCCCGGCAGGCGGTCGCCGTCCTGGAGCAGCGAGCCGGCACCGACCCGCTGACGGGGTCGGCGAACCGCGACCGCTTCGAACGCCGTGCTCACCCAGTCGAGCGAGGGGGTGTGCAGGTCGCGGTGCTGCTCTGCGACGTCGACCGGTTCAAGCCTCGCCGGCTGAGCGCGGTTCAGGCGTCGGGGTCGCGCGCCACGAGCAGCGCGATCTGCCGCAGCAGCTCCTGCGGCGTGAGGTCCTCGCTCTGCGCTGCCATGGGCAGCAGCAGCGCCGACAGGTTGAGCAGCCCGTAGTAGCCCTGGGCCAGGACGCCCACGCCGTCCTCGTCGACCAGCTGCTGCAGGTAGGCGCCCACCGGGCGCGGCGACCCGGCCTCGACCTCGGTGAGGAAGTCCGTGAGCGCACCGATGGCGGCGGCCGTCGCGGCCCGGCTCTCCGGTGTGGTCATGGGCAGCAGGCTAGAGCGGCGGGGGCCCTACGGGCCCGGCGCCGGGTCCAGGCCCGCCTCCCACCGGGCCCGGCGCTCGCCCGCGGTCTGCTCCCACCAGGGGGTGCCGCGCTCGCCGAGCGCCGTCTTCGCCCGCTGCACCCGCGC
>JAOPVV010000425.1 GCA_025966005.1 Frankiales bacterium | reverse complement strand
CTCGACGACGGCAGCGGCCTCGCGCGCCTCCCGCGCCCGGCGGCGCTCATGGCTCATGCGCGTCCTTCCCCTGCGGCTCGGGTCCCTGCTGCTCGGGCCCCTGCTGCTCGGGTCACAGCTGCTCGGGTCACAGCTGCTCGGGTCACAGCGTCGCCACCCAGTTGGCCAGCAGCGCCGCGCCGGCGTCGCCGCTCTTCTCCGGGTGGAACTGCGTGGCCGAGAGCACCCCGCGCTCGACGGCGGCGGCGAACGGGCCGCCGTGGTCGGACGTGGTGGTGAGGGCGTCCTGCACCCGGCCGGTGCCTGCGCCGGCGGGGTAGGAGTGGACGAAGTAGAAGCGCTCGCTCTCGATGCCCGCGAACAGCGCCGAGCCCTCGGGGACGTCGACGGTGTTCCAGCCCATGTGCGGGACGACGTCGGCCTCGAGCCGGCTGACGGTGCCGGCCAGCACGCCCATGCCCTCGGTCTGCACGCCGTGCTCGACGCCCTTCTCGAACAGCACCTGCATCCCGACGCAGATGCCGAGCACGGGGCGCTGTTTGCGCAGGCGGTCCCAGACGAGGGTCCCGCCGCGCACCGCGTGGATCTGCCGCATGCACGCGGCGTACGCCCCGACGCCCGGGACGACCAGGCCGTCGGCCTCCAGGCCCGCGGCGTAGTCCTTGGTCACGGTCACGTCCGCGCCCGTGCGGGCCAGCGCCCGCTCGGCCGAGCGCAGGTTGCCCGAGCCGTAGTCCAGCACGACGACCTTTTTGGGAGCGCTCACGCGTCCTCCCCGTGACGCAGCCACAGCGCCCGCAGGTGCGCGGCGCACCCGGTGAACGCGCCGGCCACGAACATCACGTAGAGGACGGTGGCCGCCTTCACCGCTTCGCCACCGCCAGGTAGAGGAAGGCGGCGCCGAGCACCGGGAAGAACACCGTCTCGACGCCGGCGTCGCCGTCGCGCAGCGCCTGCCAGACCTCCGGCAGTCCGAGCACGGCGATGACCAGCACGATCAGACCGGTCAGCCAGTGGGTGCGGACGGCGGTCACAGCGTGCCCTTGGTGCTCGGGATCCCCGCCACGCGCGGGTCGAGCGCGACGGCGTCTCGCAGCGCGCGGGCGACGGCCTTGAACTGCGCCTCGACGATGTGGTGGGCGTTGCGGCCGGACAGCACCCGCACGTGCAGCGCGATGTCGGCGGTCGCGACGATCGACTCCCAGATGTGGCGGGTGAGCGTCGTGTCGAACGAGCCGATCAGCTCGACCATCGGCGGCTCCTCGTGCACGACGTACGGCCGGCCCGACAGGTCGACGGCCGCCTGCACGAGGCACTCGTCGAGCGGCACGGTGGCGTCGCCGAACCGCCGGATGCCGGCCTTGTCGCCGAGCGCCTGCTTCAGCGCGGCGCCGATGGCCAGCGAGGTGTCCTCCACGGTGTGGTGGGCGTCGACCTCGAGGTCGCCGCGGGTGCGCACCGTCAGGTCGAAGCCGCCGTGCCGGCCGAGCTGGGCCACCATGTGGTCGAAGAACGGGACCCCGGTGTCGGACGTCGCCTGACCCGTGCCGTCGAGGTCGAGCTCGACGCGGACGTCGGACTCCTTGGTGACGCGCTCGACCAAGGCGGAACGACGGGTCGCGGTGCGGCTCATGTGAGGTCCTTCAGTGCGGAGAGGAACAGGGACGTCTCGTCGGTCGTGCCGGCGTTCACGCGCAGCCAGCCGGCCAGGCCGGGCGAGCTCGACAGGTCGCGCACGAGCACGCCCCGGTCGAGCAGCGCCTGCCAGGTGGCGGCCGGGTCGTCGAAGGGACCGAACAGCAGGAAGTTCGCCTCGGTCGGCACGACCTGCAGGCCGTACGAGGTGATCGTCGAGACCATCCGGTCGCGCTCGGCCTTGACCGCCTCGACGGTGCCGAGCAGCTCGTCGGTGTGGGCCAGGGCGGTCCGGGCGGCGGCCTGGGTCAGGGCCGACAGGTGGTACGGCAGTCGCACCAGCCGCAGCGCGTCGACGACGGCGCCGCTCGCGGCCAGGTACCCCAGGCGCGCCCCCGCCATCGCGAACGCCTTGCTCATCGTCCGGCTCACCAGCAGGCGCGGGTGGCGCTCGAGCAGCGTCACGGCGCTGGGCGTCGAGGCGAACTCGGCGTAGGCCTCGTCGACCACGACGACCCCGGCGCAGGCCTCGCAGACGGCCTCGACGACCTCGAGGCCCGTAACCGTGCCGGTCGGGTTGTTGGGTGTCGTCAGGAAGGTGATCGCCGGGCGGTGCTCGCGCACGGCGTCGACCGCGGTGGCCAGGGGCAGCGAGAAGTCCTGCTCGCGCGGCACTCCCACCCAGGTCATGCCGGTGCCGGTGGCGATCAGCGGGTGCATCGAGTAGGACGGCTCGAAGCCCAGCGCGGTGCGGCCCGGTCCGCCGAAGGCCTGGCAGACCTGCTGCAGCACCTCGTTGGAGCCGTTCGCCGCCCAGACCTGCTCGCTCGCCAGGGGGACGCCGGTGCGGCCGCTGAGGTAGGCCGCGAGGTCGGTGCGCAGCGCGACCGCCTCCCGGTCGGGGTAGCGGTTGAGCGTCGCCGCGGCCTCGCCCACCGCCCGGGCCAGGTCCGCGACGAACGAGGCGGACGGGGCGTGCGGGTTCTCGTTGACGTTGAGCTGCACCACCGTGCCGACCCCGGCCCGCCCCGCCTGCGGCGCGCCGTACGGCGAGCGTCCGCGCAGGTCGTCCCGGACGGGCAGCGCGTTGAGCGCGCCGGTCATCGGGCGGCGGTCATCGGGCGGTGCCCCGTACCCGGACCGAGACGGCCTCGACGTGGGCCAGCAGGTCCTCCGAGCCGCCGAGGGCGACGACGTGCGGCGCGACGGTGGCCAGCGCCTCGGCGGAGTACTGCACGAGCGACATCCGCTTGAGGAACGACTGCGTCGACAGGCCCGCGGAGAAGCGGGCGGTGCCGCCGGTCGGCAGGACGTGGTTGGAGCCGGCGAGGTAGTCACCGAGGCTGACCGGGGTGTGGTTGCCGACGAACACGGCGCCGGCGTTGCGGACCCGGCGGGCCCGCTCGGGCGCGTCGACGGTGAGCACCTCGAGGTGCTCGGCGGCCCAGGCATCGACCACCTCGAGACCGTGGTCGAGGTCGTCGACCAGGACGTGTGCCGACTGGCCGGCGAAGGCGGTCTCGACCCGCTCACGGTGGTGGGCCGACCCGACCTGCTTGGCCAGCTCGACGTCGACGGCGTCGAGCAGCTCGGTGCTCGGCGTGACGAGCAGGCACGCCGCCAGCGGGTCGTGCTCGGCCTGCGCGACGAGGTCGGCCGCCACGAAGGCGGGGACGGCGGAGTCGTCGGCCAGGATGCCGATCTCGGTCGGTCCGGCCTCGGAGTCGATGCCGCAGCGGCCCTGCACCAAACGCTTGGCAGCGGCGACGTAGACGTTGCCGGGGCCGGTGATGACGTCGACGCGCGGGCAGCCCGCGGCGCCCGCGAGCTCCCCCGGCTCGAGCCCGAACGCGAACATGGCCACCGCCTGGGCGCCGCCGACGGCCCAGACCTCGTCGACCCCGAGCAGCGCGCAGGCGGCCAGCACGACCGGGTGCGGCAGCCCGTCGGCCTGCGGTGGGCTCGCGACCGCCAGGCTGTCGACGCCCGCCACCTGGGCCGGGACGACGTTCATGACCACGCTGCTCGGGTAGGCGACCCGGCCGCCGGGGACGTACAGCCCGACCCGGCCGACCGGCACCCAGCGCTCCGTGACGGTCGCGCCGTCGACGACCTGGACGACCTCGTCAGGGCGCAGCTGCGCGGTCGCGACCGTGCGCGCCCGGCGGACCGCCTCCTCGAGGGCGGCGCGGACCGGCGGGGCCAGCTCGGCCAGCGCGGACGCGAGCGCCTCCGCGGGCACCCGCAGGTGGGTGAGCTCGACCCCGTCGAACCTCGCGGTGGCCTCGCGGACGGCCTCGGCGCCGCGCTCGCGGACGGCCTCGACGACCGGGCGGACCTGCTCCACGGCGGCCGCGACGTCCAGCTGGGCGCGGGGCAGCAGCGCCATCGGGTCGGCGTCACGGCGACCGCGCAGGTCGATGCGGGTCAGCACGGGGCGCTCCAGGGGCTCAGGGGAAGGTGCTCAGCCTACCGGCGGGGGTCCAGCCGGATCTCCAGGCGCGCGCGTGACGGACGCCACCCGTACCCTCCGCCTGTGTCCGACCGGCTGCCCCTGTTCCCGCTCGGCCTGGTGCTGCTGCCCGGGCTGGTGCTGCCGCTGCACGTGTTCGAGGAGCGCTACCGCGTCCTGGTCCGCGAGCTGCTCGAGCTGCCCGAGGAGCAGCGCCGGTTCGGGGTCGTCGCGATCCGCGAGGGCCGCGAGGTCGGGGCCGACGGCGTCACCGCCCTGCACGAGGTCGGCTGCGTCGCGCGGCTGCGCCGGGTCGAGCCGCACGCGGACGGCCGCTTCGACATCGTCACCACCGGCGCCGAGCGGTTCCGGCTGACCGGCCTGGAGACCGGCGGCCCCTACCTCACCGGTCTGGTCGACTGGCTGCCCGACGAGCTCGGTCCGGCCGAGGAGGCGGCGCTGCTCGACCGGGCGGTCCGCGCCGAGTTCCTGGCCTACCTCGCGGCGCTCGCCGACGCGCGCGGCGACGAGCTGGAGGAGCCGGAGCTGCCCGCGAGCAGCCTGGTCCTGGGCTACCTGGTCGCCGCGACGGTCCTGCTCGACCTCGACGACCGGCAGGCCCTGCTGGCCCAGACCGACGGCGCCGCGCGGCTGCGCGCCGAGCTCAGCCTGCTGCGGCGCGAGGGCACGCTGCTGCGGGTGCTGGGCGCCACGCCCTCGCCCGAGCTGGCCCGCGGACCGATCAGCCTGAACTGAGCCGGCCGGCCCCGCCGGCCCCGTCGGTCGGGTCGGCCCGGTCGGACCGGTCGGACCGGCGTCCGGCGAGCCAGGTGACCAGGACGTAGACGATCAGCGCGGCGGCCGGCCAGGCGGCGATCGTGGTGACCGCCCCGAGCTGGGCGCCGAGGTCGATCCGGTCCTGCCGGGCCATGACGGCGTCGACGAGCGCATCGCGTCCCACGGCCTCGCCCACCCGCATCATCACCAGGGCGGCGGCGAGCCCGCCGACCGCCAGGCCGCAGACGACGGCGGGGCCGTGGGCCCGGGCCAGGCGCCAGGCCAGCAGTCCGGTGACGACGCCCGCGACGAGGCAGGCGGCCAGGAAGTAGCCGTCGCCGGCGATGTAGGCATCGCTGGACGGGTCGGCCTGCAGGTACCGGTCCCCGGCCAGCACCGCCTCGGCGCGCGGCACCATCGAGCCCCAGAGCAGGCCGACGGGTGCGCCCGCGAGCACGGTGATGGCGACGGTCAGGGCTGCGGCGACGGCGTCGGAACGCCACGGGGGCGGCACCTGCTCGACCCGCTCGTACGGCTGACCGAAGGCGGTCCCGGTCACGACGCGGCGAGGGTCCGGGCTCGACCAGGAGGTGCTCACACCCACCATGGTGCCGGACGTCCCACGCGGCGCCCGTGCCCGCGCTCCCGGGCCGGTCACGCAGCAGCCTCCCGCCGCCTACGCTCCGTCACGTGATCTCCCGGCCGGCCGTCGCGGCCCTGCTGCTCACCGGCGCGCTGGGCGCCGCCGGCTGCAGCAGCGACGACACCCCGACGGCGCCGGCCCAGGCCCTGGCCAGCGCGCTCAGCGCCCCCGTGCCCGGGCTGTCTCTGCCGGCGGACCCGCTGCGAGCGCTGGTCCCGTCGCCGGACGAGGTGCCGCCCGGGATGGTGCCGCTGCTGACCGGCAGCGGACCGCGCAGCGCTGCGGCCATCGCCGAGTACTCCGCCGACCCGGCTGCCGCCGCCGTCGCCCTCGCCGACCACGGCTTCGCCGGCGCCTACGTCGCCCAGTACGCCGACCCGGCCGGCGCCCGGGTGCTGTCGGTCGTCGTGGTGCGCTTCACCTCGGCGGCCGGCGCGACGGCCGACCTCGCGGGCGACCTCGCGGCCAGCTCCGGTGACCTGGTCGAGACCGACCCCGTCGGGGACGCCTCCCAGGTCCGGCGGCAGCCGCTGCCCGGCGGGGACCAGGGCCAGCTGGTCACCGTGCGCTTCCGGCGCGGGGCGACGACGTGGCTGCTCGCGTACGGCGACCGCCCGGAGGCCGACCCCGCCGTGGCGGTAGCGCTCGGCTCGCTGCTGGCGTCGCGAGCCTGAGCCTCAGTCGTCCTCGGCGGCCCGCCAGACGAGGATGTCGAGGATCCGCAGCTGCGTGACGGGCGTGCCCTGCTGGACGGCCAGCTCCTCCAGCGCGGCGAACGCCTCGGCCTCGGCCCGCAAGTCGTCGCGCATCTGGGTGCACAGCATCGACATGAAGTCCTGCCACGCCAGGTCGGTCGTGCGCGGGATCGCCCCCGGAGCCGTGTAGGCCTGGAAGATGCGGGAGTCGTACAGCGGCACCAGCTCGGGGCGCTTGCGGTGCAGCACCTTGCTGACGATGGTGCCGCGGATGCCCCGGCCGGCGTAGCGGGGCTCGTCGAGGATCCCGAACAGGCCGGCGACGCAGAGCACGTGGTCGTCATCGGCGTCCTGCAGCGCGACGTCGGGCAGGTCGGCGACCGCCTCGAGCGCCGGCAGCATCTCGCGCAGCAGGGCGAAGCGGCCGCTGTCGACGTGCGCGCCGAGCAGCATCGGGGCCAGCAGGTCGCCGTCGACCAGGCTGGCCGAGCTGTTGGTCTCGAGGGTGTCGTACGCCGGGTAGGCGTAGCCGTTGCGGACGTCGAGGTAGTCCAGCAGGACCTGGTCGGGGTGCTCGACCTCCAGGGTGCCGGCGCACAGCCGCACCGGGGCCATGCCGTCGGCCGAGTCGTCCTCGACGTCGTTCGGTGCTGGTGCCTCGGCCAGACGGGCCGCGGCCCGGATCACGCGCTCTCCCATGCCCACCATCCTGCCTGCTGCTGCGCTCGGCCGAGGCGTTCTGCCCGAGTCGCCCGACGTGCCGGGGCCGCCCCGGCGGCGGACGCCCGGCGCGGTCAACCGAGGGCGAGCGGACGGTCACTGAGCGTGGTCGGGGGCGAACCGGTGGGTCAGGCTCCGGTCGGCAGGCAGCCGGTGCCGAGCAGCGCCTTGAGGTCGGCGAACAGGGCCGGCGTGGCCCTGACCCGCAGTTTGTCGTCCAGCCGGACGACGGTCGTCCTGTCACCGCCGACCAGCTGCAGGTGCACGTCGGTGGTGCCGGGGTGGGAGGCCAGCACCTCCTTGAAGCGCTCGACGACCGGCGGGGTGCACCGGGGCGTCGGGATGGACACCACCACCGGGCCACGCGGGCCGACCGACAGGTCGGGCACCGTCACCTCGTTGGCGATGATCTTCGGGACGTCCTCGCGCCGGTCGACCCGGCCCCGCACGAGTACCACGGCGTCCTCGACGAGGTGGACGGCCGCCGCGACGTAGCTCTGCGGGAAGAACATCACCTCCACCGCGCCCTCGAGGTCCTCGAGCGTCACCAGCGCCCACGGGTTGCCCTGCTTGGTCATCTTGCGGACGACGCTCGACAGGATCCCGCCGACCACGACGGTGCGGCCGTCGTCGCAGTCCGACAGCGCCGACACCGGCAGGTCGACGGCGCTGGCCAGCAGGTGCTCGACGCCGAACAACGGGTGGTCGGAGACGTACAGCCCGAGCATCTCGCGCTCGTAGGTCAGCAGGACCGACTTGTCCCACTCCCCCATCGGCACGACCACGTCGAACAGACCGCCCTCGCCCGCATCGGCGTCCGCCGCCCCGAACAGGTCGAACTGTCCGATCGCCTCCTTGCGCTTGGTGTCCATGCACGCCTCGATCGCCTCGGCGTGCACGTGCACCAGGCCCTTGCGGCTGTGGCCGAGCGAGTCGTAGGCCCCGGCCTTGCACAGCGACTCGACGGTCTTCTTGTTGCAGGCGACCGCCTCGACCTTGCGCAGGAAGTCGCCGAAGTCGGCGAAGCGGCCCTTGCTCTCGCGGGTCGCGACGATGGACGCGACCACGTTGGTGCCGACGTTGCGGATGGCCGAGAGCCCGAAGCGGATGTCGGTGCCGCGCGGCGTGAAGTCGCTGTCGGAGTCATTGACGTCGGGCGGCAGCACCTTGATGCCCATCCGCCGGCACTCGGCCAGGTAGAGCGCGCTCTTGTCCTTGTCGTCCTTGACCGAGGTGAGCAGCGCGGCCATGTACTCGGCCGGGAAGTTGGCCTTGAGGTAGGCGGTCCAGAACGACACCAGCCCGTAGCCGGCGGTGTGCGCGCGGTTGAAGGCGTAGTCGGCGAACGGGACCAGCGTGTCCCACAGCGTCTTGATCGCAGCGTCGGAGAAGCCGTTGCCGCGCATCCCCTCGGAGAACGGGATGTACTCCTTGTCGAGGATCTCGCGCTTCTTCTTGCCCATCGCGCGGCGCAGCAGGTCGGCGTTGCCGAGCGTGTAGCCGGCCAGCTTCTGCGCGATCGCCATGACCTGCTCCTGGTACACGATCAGGCCGTACGTGTCCCCGAGGATGTCCTCGAGCGCCTCCCCCAGCTCGGGGTGGATGGGGACGACCGGCTTGCGGCCGGTCTTGCGGTCGGCGTAGTCGTTGTGGGCGTTGACGCCCATCGGACCGGGCCGGTACAGCGCCAGCACCGCGGAGATCGACTCGAAGCGGTCGGGCTGCATCGAGCGCAGCAGCGAGCGCATCGGCCCGCCGTCGAGCTGGAAGACGCCCAGCGTGTCGCCCTTGGCCAGCAGCTCGTAGGTCTTGGGGTCGCTCTCCATCTCGTCGAGGTCCTCGAGCACGACGGTCTCGCCCCGGTTGGCCGTGATGTGCTTGAGGCAGTCGTCGAGCACGGTGAGGTTGCGCAGGCCCAGGAAGTCCATCTTGAGCAGCCCGAGCGTCTCGCAGGCACCCATGTCGAACTGGGTGATGATTGCGCCGTCCTGCTCGCGGCGGTGGATCGGGATGACGTCGAGCAGCGGCTCGCGGCACAGGATGACGCCGGCGGCGTGCACGCCCCACTGGCGCTTGAGGCCCTCGAGCCCCCGCGCGGTGTCGACGACGGCCTTGGCGTCGGGGTCGCTCTCGTACAGCGCCCGGAACTCGCCGGCCTCGCTGTAGCGCTTGTGGGACGGGTCGAAGATCCCGGCCAGCGGGATGTCCTTGCCCATCACCGCCGGCGGCATCGCCTTGGTGATCTTGTCGCCGGTCGCGTACGGGAAGCCCAGCACCCGCGCGGCGTCCTTGACGGCCGCCTTCGCCTTGATCGTCCCGTACGTGATGATCTGCGAGACCCGCTCCTCGCCGTACTTCTCGGTGGCGTAGCGGATCATGTCGCCGCGCCGGCGCTCGTCGAAGTCGAGGTCGATGTCGGGCTTCGAGATGCGCTCGGGGTTGAGGAACCGCTCGAACAGCAGCTTGTGCTTGATCGGGTCAAGGTCGGTGATGCGCAGCGCGTAGGCGACCAGCGAGCCCGCGGCGGACCCGCGGCCCGGGCCGACGCGGATGCCGGTCTCCTTGGCGTAGCGGCACAGGTCGGCCGTCACGAGGAAGGAGCCGGGAAAGCCCATCTTGAGGATGACGTCGACCTCGTAGTCGGCC
>JAOPVV010000397.1 GCA_025966005.1 Frankiales bacterium | reverse complement strand
GGCTGCGCCCTCGGCGGCGCCGGCGCCGGCCGCGGAGCCCGGGGGGGAGTGGTACGACGACGAGGACGAGGACGGCCCTCGCCGTCGTCCGTGGTGGCGTCCCGGCGGCTGACACCCGCCGCGTCTTCGCGGGGGTCTGCCGACCCTCACCCGCGGGACTGCGGGGCAGGGCTCGTCCTGTGCGCTCGCCACCCGGCGGCGCGCCGCACGTCCACGGGTCAGACCGGGGAAGGCGCGACGCCTCGCCCGCCGTCGTGCGACCGGGGCGTGGACGCACGACAGGCCGGCCCCCTCGGGGGCCGGCCTGTCGGTGGAGCAGGTGCTACTTGAAGACGTCCTTGACCTTCTCGCCGGCCTGCTTGAGGTTCCCGGCAGCCTGGTCCTTGTGGCCCTCGGCCTCGAGGCTCTCGTCGCCCGTGGCCTTGCCGACGTGCTCCTTGCCCTGGCCGGCCAGCTCCTGGCCCTTGTTCTTCAGCTTGTCGACGGCGCTCACGGTGAGGCCTCCTTTCGCTGTCCGTCTCCTGCCCCGGGACCGCCCGGCGCACACCGTGCCAGGGTGGTCACGTGGTCGACGTCCGCGCCCTCGGGCTGCTGCTGAGCGCCGTCCTGCTCGGCGGCTGCAGCGGCAGCGAGCCTCCGACGCCGAAGGCCGTCGCGGCCGCGGTCCGCAGCCCGTCGCCGCCGGCGTCCCCGCCACCCTCTCCCGCAGCCGTCGTCGTCGAGCGCGGCTCGGGGGCGTTCTCGACGGTGCCCGGGGGATCGTCGACCACCGGCGCCGGACCGCTGCTGACCTACCGCGTCGAGCTCGAGGCCGGCCTCGGCCTCGACCCGGTGGGCGTCGCCCGCTCCGTCGACACGACCCTGGCCGACCCGCGCTCCTGGACCTCCGGTGGCCGTCGCTCGCTGCGCCGGGTCGCCGGCGAGGCCGACCTGCGCGTGAGCCTGGCGAGCCCGGCGACGGTCGACCGGCTGTGCGCCCCGCTGCGCACCCTCGGCCGGTACTCCTGCGCCAACGGCGACCGCGTCGTGCTGAACGTCGCCCGCTGGCTGACCGGGGTGCCGGCGTACGAGGGCCGGCTGGAGGAGTACCGCGACTACCTGGTCAACCACGAGGTCGGCCACGTCCTCGGCTTCGGCCACGCCCCCTGCCCGGGCGCCGGCCAGGTGGCGCCGGTCATGCTGCAGCAGAGCATCGGGCTGGACGGCTGCACGCGCGGACCGTGGCCCTACCCCTGACGGCCCTACCCCTGACGGCTCTCCGGCCCCCTGCTCCCGGGGAAGGGCTCCCTGCTCCTGGGGAAGAAGGCCGTGGCTGCGAGGCTTGTCCCTGAGGTACCGACGTCTGCCTGAAGGAGCCCCACCGTGTCGCTGCCGCCGCTCGTCGAGCCGGCCTCCGAGCTGAGCCGCCAGGAGGTGATGCGGTACAGCCGCCACCTGATCATCCCGGACGTCGCCATGGACGGCCAGAAGCGCCTGAAGAACGCCAAGGTGCTCGCCATCGGCGCCGGCGGCCTCGGCAGCCCGGCGCTGCTCTACCTCGCCGCCGCCGGTGTCGGCACGCTGGGCATCGTCGACTTCGACACGGTCGACGAGAGCAACCTGCAGCGCCAGGTCATCCACGGCCAGAGCGACATCGGCCGCAGCAAGGCGCAGAGCGCCCGCGAGTCGATCCGCGAGATCAACCCGCTGATCGACGTCGTGCTCCACGAGGAGCGGCTCGACTCGAGCAACGTCTTCGAGATCTTCGAGCAGTACGACCTCATCGTCGACGGCACCGACAACTTCGCGACCCGCTACCTGGTCAACGACGCCGCGTTCCTGCTCGGCAAGCCCTACGTCTGGGGCTCGATCTACCGCTTCGACGGCCAGGCCTCGGTGTTCTGGCCGACCGCGCCCGGCGGAAACGCCCCGTGCTACCGCTGCCTCTACCCGGAGCCGCCGCCCCCCGGCATGGTGCCGTCGTGCGCCGAGGGCGGAGTCCTGGGCATCCTGTGCGCGAGCATCGGCGCGATCCAGAGCACCGAGGCCGTCAAGCTGCTCATGGGCATCGGCGAGCCGCTGGTCGGTGCGCTGATGGTCTACGACGCGCTCGACATGGAATACCGCAAGATCAAGGTCCGCAAGGACCCGGAGTGCCCGCTGTGCGGCAAGAACCCGACCATCACCGGGCTCATCGACTACGACGCCTTCTGCGGTGTCGTGTCGGAGGCGGCCCAGGAGGCCGCCGCCGGCAGCACGATCCTGGCGACCGAGCTCAAGGCCAAGATGGACGCCGGCGAGGACTTCCTGCTCGTCGACGTCCGCGAGCCGGCCGAGTTCGAGATCATCTCGATCCCCGGCGCCGTGCTCATCCCCAAGGGCGACATCCTCAACGGCTCGGCGCTCGCGTCGCTGCCGCAGGACAAGCAGATCGTCCTGCACTGCAAGAGCGGCGTGCGCTCGGCCGAGGCCCTCGCAGCGCTCAAGGCGGCCGGCCTGACCAACAGCGTCCACGTGCAGGGCGGCGTGCTCGCCTGGCAGGCCCAGGTCGACAGCAGCCTGCCGACCTACTAGCCCGTCCCGCCCACGGCCGGTCCCCTCAGGGGGCCGGCCGTCGGCGTCCCAGCGTGTGGCGCACCTGCTGGCTGACCGTCAGCTCGTCCCAGCCGGCGAGCAGGCCGTACGCCGCGGCCTCGACCTCGCCGCGCGCTTCCGCCGGCACCGCCTCCCACATCGCGCGCTGCCCGTGCGACCACGAGAAGTCCTTCCACTGAGCAGCACTCGCGAACGTCACGGTCACCTCGCGGTGGGCCGTGCGGACCTCGTCGAGACCGGCGTCGCGCAGCAGGTCCTCCATCGCCTCGTCGGACGCGAACGGCCCGCGGGCCCCGCTGGTGCGCGCGTCGAGCATCGCGGGCGGCAGGTACGGCGTGAAGAGCGCGTCGATGCTGCGCCACCGCTCGTCCTGGCGGGCGAAGGTCGTGATGCCGACCCGCCCGCTGGGGACCAGCAGGTCGGCCCAGGCGCGCACGGCCCCGGCCGGGTCGGGCAGGAAGAACAGGACCAGGCAGGACGACACGACGTCGTACGACGCCGGGGCCAGCCCCGGCGCGGTGGCGTCGGCGAGGCGGACCTCGACCTGCGGGAGGTCGGCGACGTCCACGGCGGTGCGCTCGACCATCCCGGGCGCCAGGTCGATCCCCAGGACCCGCCCGGTCGGCCCGGCCGCGTGGGCCAGCGGCACCAGCGCCGCCCCGCGGCCGCAGCCGACGTCCAGCACCCGCTCGCCCGGCTGGACGTCGAGCTCCTCGACCAGCCCGCCGGCGATCGGGGCGAACCACGGGACACCGACCGCGTCGTAGGTGCCGGCCGCGCGGTCGAAGACGCCGGCGATGCCCGAGACCGTCACGGTCGCACCGTGGCAGGCGGACGGCGGGCTGTCTACGCGCGGGGGACGGCCTGGCCGGTGAGGATGCCGCCGAGACCGCGGAACGGCTCGCCGACCGTCATGGACCCCTCGTTGATGGTGAGCTCGCAGATCTGCTGCTCGTGACTGCTGCCGCGCATCTTCAGCACGAGGATGCCCCGCTTGAGCGCGCTGTCGACCTCGACGTAGCGCAGCACCACGATCGCGTCGATGAGACCGGAGATGTGGCTCTCGGTCACCGACGTCCCGCCGACCAGGTGGGGGGCGGCCGCGGTCATCATCGAGGCGAGCCCGATCTGCTTGACGTAGGACGTCAGCCCGATGACGAAGCCGCGGTAGGACTCGGGCGACCCCAGCCGCTCGAGGGCCGACAGGCTGTCGACGACCAGCCGTGTCGGCTCGAACCGCTCGACCAGGTGGCGGATCTCGACGAGGTGGTCGTCGAGCGAGGCGACCTCGGGGTAGAGCGGGACGATCCGCAGCAGACCCTGGTCCTCGTAGGCCTGCAGGTCGTGGCCCCAGCTGGTGCCCATCCGGTGCATCTGCTGGCGGGTCTCCTCGTATGCCATGAGCAGCACCCGCTCGCCCCGGGCAGCGCCGTCGGCGGCGAACTGAAGCGCCAGAAGCGTCTTGCCGGTGCCGGTAGGGCCCGAGACGAGTGTCGAGGAGCCGCGGACCAGCCCGCCGTGGGCCAGCCGGTCGACTCCCTCGTTGCCGGTCGACACACGCTGGTCGAGCGTCGTCGGGTCCTGCTCGGGGGCGCCGACCGGGAGCACGACGATGCCCTGGCCGGGCAGCACGGTGAAGGGCACGTCGCCCTTGTGGTGCATCGCGCCGCGCATCTTCAGCACCTCGACGGTGCGCCGCCGGAAGGCCTGCTCACGCACGTTGCGCAGCAGCACCACGTTGTCGGCGACGAACTCCTCGATGCCATAGCGCGACAGGGTCCCGCCGGGGTCGCCCGGGGTCTCGACGGTGAGCACGACGGTCAGTCCCATCGCCCGCAGGTTGGCGATGAGCTGGCGCAGCAGCTGCCGGGCGGCGGCAGGTTCGGCGTGCAGGCCGAGCACGCCGTTGAGGCTGTCGAGCACGAGCCGCTCGGCCCCGGTCGCGTCGACGGCGTGGCCGATCTGGGCCGTGAGCGTCTCGAGGCTGTACGGCGCCGCTCCCGACGCCGTCGCCAGCGGAGAGGCGTCGACGAAGCGCCAGTCGCCGGCCTTCTCCCACCCGTCGACGTCGAAGCCGAGGGTGCGCAGGTTGGCCCGCAGGTCCGCAGCCGGCTCCTCGAGCGTGACGAAGACGCCCGGCTGGCCGGCGCGGACCCCCTCGGCGAGGAACTGGCCGCCGAACACGGTCTTGGCGCTGCCGGCCTGTCCGGCCACGACGGTGGCGCGGCGGGCGGGCAGCCCGCCCATGCACACGTGGTCGAAGCCCGGGATGCCGGTCGCCAGCTTCGGGACGGACGCACCGACCTCGTGGCCGTCGCGTCCCAGGTGGAGCAGGCCCTCTCGTCGGGCGTGGCCCGGCCGGGTCGTGTCGTCGCTCATCGCTGGCCTCCCGCCGCGTCCTCGTCGCGCTCGGCGGCATCATCGCCGACGTGCGGGCTCTCACCTCTGGGCAGCCGGAACCACGCGGTCTTCCCGCCCTCGGCGTGCGGCTCCATGGCGGACTCCTCGGCCAGCGCCGCGACGAGCCCGAGCCCCCAGCCGCCCTCGCGGCTCTCGTACGGCTGCTGCTCGGGCCGCGACAGGTCCAGGTCGTGCACGGTCACCACGATCGCGGCCTCGGAGACGGTGATGCCGACCTCGAGCGGGGTCCGGGCGTGCAGGACGGCGTTGGTGACCAGTTCGGAGGTCAGCAGCAGCAGGGCGTCGTGGGTGTCCGGCGGCAGCGGCGGCGCGTGGGAGGTGACGAAGGCCCGGGCCTCGCCGACCAGGCGGGGGAGCGGGTCCAGATGGAGGTGGAACTGCTGCTCCACGGCGTCGCCGGCCTGCAGCGCGTGCGGCATGACGCGCTGGCAGCTCACCCGTGCCTCCTCGTCCGGTGGTCTCGGGCGTCTGCCTGCAAGCGCCCTACCCCAGGATGGTGGGATGACGCCTCGACCCGCCAGCGCGTCGGCCGGGCTGGCCGTCCGCGGCGGACCGCGGTCCCAGCCCACGGCGTACGCCCGGCTGGTGCTCGACGTCGTCGACCGCATCCCGCCCGGCAAGGTCCTGACCTACGGCGACGTCGCTGAGCTCACCGGCCGAGGCACCGGCCGCACGGTCGGGACGGTGCTGTCGCAGCACGGCCACGAGGTGCCGTGGCAGCGCGTGGTCCAGGCCTCGGGGCGTCCGGCGGAGCCGCTGCTCCAGCAGGCCCTGCGGCTGCTGGCGGCCGAGGGCTGCCCGGTCGAGGGCGAGCGGGTCGTGCTGACGCGCGCCCGGTGGGACGGCACCTGACGCGGGAGGAACCGGGCTGACCCGTCAATCGCACATCCGGGCGTTGTCGGGGTGGGGGAACGGCGACGGCCTCGTCCCAGAGGGGGAGACCACGGATGAGCACTCGCAAGATCGTCACGGCTCTGGGGGCCGCTGCGCTGCTGATCGGAGCGCCCACGTACGCGCTTTGCCGGGCAGGACGGTCGGCCGGACAAGCCGCCGCACCAGTGCCAGGACGGCGTCGACAACGACGGCGACGGGAAGATCGACAACGGCAGCGACCCGGGCTGCGGCTCGGACCGGGACAACTCCGAGGGCGACGAGCCGGCGGCCGAGGAGCCGGGTGGCGAGGAGCCGGGCACGCCGGGTCTGCCGGACGGTGGCGGCCTCCCGACCGTGCCGGGTGCCCCCGGTGCCCCGGGCCTGCCCTCGCTCTCGGACCTGCTCGCGCAGCTGGGCCTGCCGCCCCTGCCGCTGCCGGTCTAGCTCGCACGCGCTCCGCGGCCGTCGCCCCCCCCGGGGACGGCGGCCGTCGCGCGTCCGGGCCCGGCTGTCGGACCCCTCTGGTGGACTGCTCGTCGTGAAGGCCCCCTCGTCGCCGTACCGGCTGGTGCGCACCCCGCCGCGCCCGGCGCGCGCGATGGTGCCCGACGAGCAGCAGGCGGAGGTCCTGGCCCACGGCGGCGGCCCGCTGCTGGTCCTCGCCGGGCCGGGAACCGGCAAGACCACGACGATGGTCGAGGCCGTCGCGCGCCGTGTCGAGGGCGGTCTGTCCTGCGACCAGGTGCTGGTGCTCACCTTCAGCCGCAAGGCGGCCCAGGAGCTGCGCGAGCGGATCACCGCCCGGCTCGGGGCGGCCAGTGCGGGTCCGTCGGCGTGGACCTTCCACGCCTTCTGCTACGCGCTGGTCCGCGAGCACCAGCCGGTCGAGGCCTACTCCGAGCCGCTGCGCCTGCTGTCCGGTCCGGAGCAGGACGTCGCGCTGCGCGAGCTGCTCAAGGGCTCGCTCGAGCTCGGCCGGTCGTGGCCGCCGACCCTGCGCGCCTGCCTCACCACCCGCGGGCTGGCCGAGGAGGTCCGGGCGCTGCTGTCGCGGGCCCGGGAGCTCGGGCTCGACCCGTTCGACCTCGCCGCGCTGGGCAAGCGGGAGGGGCGCGACGACTGGGAGGCGCTGGCGGGCTTCTTCGGCGAGTACCTGGACGTGCTCGACGCCCAGGGCTCGCTCGACTACGCCGAGCTGGTGCACCGCGCCGTGCTGCTCGCCGAGGACCCCGAGATCGGGCCGCGGCTGCGCGAGCGGTTCCGGGCGGTCTTCGTCGACGAGTACCAGGACACCGACCCGGCCCAGGAGCGGCTGCTGCAGGCGCTCGCCGGCGGGGGCCGCGACCTCGTCGTCGTCGGCGACCCCGACCAGGCGATCTACGCGTTCCGCGGGGCCGAGGTCGAGGGGCTGCTGGAGTTCCCGCACCGGTTCCCGCGCGCCGACGGCACTGCCGCACCGGTGGTGGCGCTGCGCACCTGCCGGCGGTCGGGGCCGGCGCTGCTCGCGGCGTCCCGGCTAGTGGCCCGCCGACTGCC
>JAOPVV010000358.1 GCA_025966005.1 Frankiales bacterium | reverse complement strand
GCACGAGGTCGACCGGCTGCTGCACCCGCTGGTCGTCGACGCGGCCCGGCTGCGCGCCGCCGGGTGGAGCCCCGCCTGGACGAACGCGTCCGCGCTGACCGGCCACCTGGAGAGCCGGGCGGGGGCGACCGGCCGAGCGGGCGCCTACACCGCGGCGGGCGCCGGCGCGACGGTCGCGCTCATGGGCACCGCCGCCCTGGTCAGGCGGGCGCGCGCCCGCCGCGGTCGCTAGGTTCGCCGCATGAGCACCGTCCGGCTGCTGGCCCTGCGCGACACTCCCCTCGACGTCGCGGAGGTGCTGGCCGCCGTCGAGGACCCCGCCGCGGGCGGCGTCGTGTCCTTTACCGGGCTGGTGCGCGACCACGACGGCGGCAGGGGCGTCACCGAGCTGGAGTACGAGGCCCACCCCGGCGCCGAGGCGGCGATGCTGGCCGTCGCCGAGAGGATCGCGGCCGAGCTGCCCGTTCACGCCCTGGCGGCCGTCCACCGCACCGGGCTGCTCGCGGTCGGTGACGTCGCGGTCGTCGTCGCCGCCTCGGCCTCCCACCGCGGGCAGGCCTTCGAGGCGGCTCGGCGGCTCATCGACGACCTCAAGGAGTCGGTGCCGATCTGGAAGCGCCAGGTCTTCACCGACGGCGAGCAGGAGTGGGTCGGCACGCCGTAGGCACCGGCCCTCCGGCGGAGCGGGCCGCACTAGGTTGGACCCGTGCCCGACTGGCTGCTCTGGCTGCTCCCCGTCCCCCTGGCGACCGCCGCAGCGGTCGCCTGGGCCGCGTGGACCTCACGCACCCGCGGCCCGGGCTCGCCCGAAGAGTCGGTGCAGCAGCACGAGCGCTTCCGGCAGGCGATGGCCGCGCCGGTGCGTCCGCCGGGCGAGCGGCGACGCCGGTAGTCCGGACGGGATCGCGCTCAAGGTCTCCCGGTGGTGCTGCCGACGAACAGGGGGCAGCGCGCGGACACACGGTCCGCCCAGAGCGAAGGGCCCCGCCCCGTGGAGCACGTCGTCTTCTTCCCCGCCCCGGACGGGTCCCCCGCCTTCCGCCGCCTGGCCAGCCTGGAGGAGGCCGTGCGCCTCGTCGAGCACCTGCGCAACGTCGAGGGCGTCTCGGCGGTGAGCGTCCACTCCCTGACCGAGGTCCCGCTGGCGTTCCGCGCCTACTACCGGGTCGAGGTGCCGGCGCAGGCCGAGGCCGCCGGCGAGCCCCCCGTCGGGCTCGCGGCCGTCGAGGTGCCGTCGGTCGAGGTGCCGGCCGAGCCGGTCCCCGCGCTGGCCCTCGTCGAGCAGCGCCCGGCCGTCGAGCCCGAGCCCGTCCTGGCAGCCGGCAACGGGCACGCCACCCCGACCAGCCTGGGCTTCTTCGCCTGATCCGCACCACACCGCGGCCTCACGCGGCGGCACCTAGGCTGGGCAGGTGTCCCGGCGCACTCTGACCCTGCTGCTCGCGAGCCTGCTCGCGCTCGCCCTGACGGGCGCGGCGGTGGGCACCCCCGTGCCGTACGTCGCGCTCGGTCCGGGGCCGACCTACAACACGCTCGGCGACGTCGAGGGCACCCCGGTCATCGCCATCACGGGCACCGAGGTGTTCCCGACCGACGGTCACCTCGACCTCACGACCGTCGGCGTCGACCCGTCCCTCACGCTGCTCGAGGCCCTGCGCGGCTGGTTCGACCGGGACCTGGCCGTCGTGCCGCGCGACGTCGTCTACCCGCCGGACAAGACCGACGAGCAGGTGAACGAGGAGAACGCCGCGTCGATGGTCGCCTCGCAGAGCAGCGCCGTGACCGCCGCCGCCCGCCAGCTCGGCTTCGACACCTTCCGGGTCACCGTGCGCGAGGTCGCCGCCGGCTCCCCGTCCGACGGCCGGCTCGAGGTCGGCGACGTCCTGCTCACCGTCGACAGCGCGCCGGTGGCCGACGAGGCCGGCCTGAGGGCGGCGATCACCGCCGCCGGGGTCGGCGCCGCGCTCGAGGTGGGCTACCAGCGCGGCGGCACCCGGGGTGTCGCGACGGTCACGACCCGGTCCTCCGGCGGGGACGAGCCGCGACCGGTCATCGGCATCACTCCCGCCGAAGCGCCCGCCGACCTGCCCTTCGAGGTCGACATCACGCTCGAGGAGGTCGGAGGACCCAGCGCCGGGCTGATGTTCGCCCTGGGCATCCTCGACAAGCTCGGCAAGGCCTCGCTCACCGGCGGCAAGTACGTCGCCGGCACCGGCGAGATCACCAGCGACGGCACCGTCGGCCCGATCGGCGGCATCACCCAGAAGCTCATCGCCGCCAGGGGCAAGGGCGCCGACGTCTTCCTGGTGCCCCAGGACAACTGCGCCGAGGCGTCGGTCCGGCCGCCGTCGGGCCTGCTGCTGCTGCGCGTGGCGTCGCTGTCCGACGCGCTGACCGGCCTCGAGGCCGTTCGCCGGGGAACCGCCCCCGAGCTCTGCTCGGCTCCCTAGACTCCGCGCCCATGGAGCCCGGGGTCCCGTTCGCGCTCCTCGGCGCCGTCGTCCTGCTGGCGGTCGCGGCCTGGGTGGGCCTGGCGGGGGTGGCGCTGGGTCGCGCCCGCCCCGGACGCCCGCCCGCCCTGCTGCTCGCCGGCGGCGCCCTGGTCCTGGCCGGGGTCGAGGTCGCGACCGCCGTCGACTTCGGCCAGACGTCCTCCGACCTGCTCCCGACCACCCGCGCGGCGGGCCTG
>JAOPVV010000343.1 GCA_025966005.1 Frankiales bacterium | reverse complement strand
GTGGCGCGACGCCCGCCGGGTGGCCGCGCTGCGCCCGACCGCGCTGCTGCTGCCGTTCGCCGTGCTCGGTCCGGTCGTGCTGCTCGCCGGCCGCCTCGTCCTGAGCTGACGTGCGCAAGCTGCTCGTCGCCCTGGCGGTGCTGGCCGTCCTGCTGCTGGTCGCCGACCGCGCGTCCGCGGCCCTGGCCTCGCGCGCGCTGGCCGACGAGCTGCAGCGCTCGGGCGGGCTGAGCGCCCGGCCGACCGTCGACGTCGGCGGCTTCCCGTTCCTCACCCAGGCCGTCGGCGGCCGCTACGACCGGATCGAGGTGCGGGCCGAGGACGTCCCGGCGGGCGAGGTGCGCCTGGCCGGGCTCGAGGCGGTGCTGAACGGCGTGCAGGTCCCGCTGGGCGACGCGCTGTCCGGCTCGGTCGCGGCCGTCCCGGTCGACCGCGTCGACGCCCGGGTCCGGCTGGCCTACGACGTGCTCGCCCGCCGCTCGGGCGGACGCCGGCTCAGCGTCGCCCCGGCCGGCGCCCGGGTACGGGTCACCGGCAGCGTCGAGGTCCTCGGGCAGACCGTCTCGGCGACCGCGCTGAGCCGGGTGGCGCTCGACGGCGACGTCGTCGTGGTGACCGCGGAGTCCTTCGAGGTCGGCAACGGCGTCGCGAACGCGGTGCTCAGCCGGGCGCTCGGCGACCGCTTCGACCTGCGGGTGCCCGTGCGCGGCCTGCCGTACGGGCTGCGGGTCGAGCAGGTGAGCGTCGAGCCGGATGGCGTCGTCGTCACCGCCGCCGCCGTCGACGCCGTCCTCACCCGGCCCTGACGCCCCCGCTCCGACCGGCTCGTGCCCGGACCGGTCCGCGCTGATCGTGCTCCCGCGCTGATCGTGCTCTCGCTCTGATCGTGCACTTCCCGGCGCCCGGCAGCAGTACCTCGCTCCTCGGGCCCGTCCGTCGCACGTGCCTCTGCGCTCGCGTCCCGCACGTCCGGCCGGACTCCTGCCGTCGACCGGTCCGCGCACGTTCGCGGGTGGGGCCTCGGTGCGGCGGCTGTCTCACCCGCGAGCGTGCGGGGAAGCCCCGGACATGAGCCTGCAGCCCGCGCGACGTCCTCACTCTCACGGGGGTGGGGCGCGCGTCCCTCGCGAACGTGCGAGGCCCGGGGCGCGAAGCGCCACCCGGGATCGGACCAAGGCTGGCCGCGGTCGCCCCCGCTCGCTCCTCCGCCCCCGCGAGCGCGCCCGGCCGACGCCGCACCGACCCATCCCCGCACTTCCGCGGGGTGGTGCGTGTGAGGAGCCGGCCACACCCGCCACGTCGCGGCTGCTCGCGCGAAGCCGGCTAGGGTCAGGACGGCGACGGGTGCGCGCTGACGGGCGGGACCGTGCTCTCACCCGCCACCGTGCGCCGGGCCCTGTGGAGAACTCGCAGTGGCGCCCGGCGCGGGCCAGCCTCGACGGGTGCCGCTCCCCGACGCCCTCGCTGCTGTCGCCGACGCCCAGGGTGGCCCCTTCACCCGCGGGCAGGCGCTCGCCAGCGGGCTGAGCGCGTGGGCAGTGCGTCGTCTGCTCGCCGAGCAGTGCGTTGAGCTGTGCCACGGGGTGCACGCCGAGCGGGTGCGGGCCGCGCTGGCGCTCGCGGACCCGCGTCGCGCGCTGGTGCTGAGGGCGTCGGCTCAGGTGCTGCTCTGCGAGGGTGCGGTGCTGAGCCACCGGACAGCCGCCGTCGCGCACGGCTGGCCCCTGGTGGGCGGGTTGCCTGCGGTCCCGGACCTCACGCGGGCGCCGCGTCGGTCCGGCGACACCTCGTCGGTCCGGGGCGTTCGCGTGGCGGACCTGCCGTCGGGGCACCGCACCGTCCTCGGCGCGATCCCGGTGACCACGGCCGCCCGGACGGTGGTGGACGTCGCCCGTACGCAGCCGGTGCGGCGGGCGCTCGTCGTGGCCGATGCGGCCCTCGCGCGCGGGCTCGACCCAGGAGAGCTGGCGACCACGGCGGCGGAGCTCGCCCGGTGGCCGGGCGGTCGCCGCGCCGTCGAGGTCGTGCGCGGCGCAGACGGACGGGCCGAGACCCCGCTGGAGTCGTTGACGCGCTGGGCGTACGCCGAGCAGGGACTGCCGCCGCCCGAGAGCCAGGTGGAGCTGTACGGGCCGGACGGCCAGCTCCTCGGGCGGGTGGACTTCCTGTGGCGCGCGCAGCGGGTGATCGGCGAGGCCGACGGCATGGGCAAGTACGACGTGCCGGGGTCGCTCCGCGAGGAGAAGCGGCGTGAGGAGCGACTGCGCCGTGCCGGGTTCGAGGTCGTGCGCAACGACTGGGACGACGTCTGGCGGTCCGCGGGACGCGTCGACCTGGGGCGCCGGGTGCGGGAGGCCTTCTCCTACGCGCTGACCCGTCCGGTGGTCGCGGGCGTGAGCTTCCGCTCCCCTTCGCTGGACGAGCTGCGCCGCCGCCAGCACAGGATCGCGGCCTAGGGCAGCACGCCGGAGTCCCGCCGCCGCAAGATCGCGGGTCAGGGGCAGCCACGTGGCATCCCTCCCCCGCGAGCGTGCGCTCCGACGCAGGCGTCGCGAGCGTCGGCGGACGCTCGTGGCCCGCACGTCTGCGGGGGACAGCAACCCGTCACCCGCGAGAGTGAGGGGCGCCCCGGGCTGCAGCAGTCACCCCAGCTCGCGCCCGGCGAGCGCGCGGAGAGGCCCAGCTTGCGCGGGACGGCGAGCGCGCGGAGACGGGACGGGCGAAGGGGACCGGCCCACGCGGCCCCGGGGGACGGCGAGCGCGCGGAGCTCGGACGGGGCGAAGGGACCGGCCCACGCAGCCCCGGGGGTTGCCTCGCGACAGCCCGGAGCGGGAAGCCCTGCCCGCGCACGCGCGTTGCCCCCCTCGTGACCGGGGTCTGGGTGCTGCTCGCCGTCGTCGCGCTGACCGGCGTCGGCGGGCTCGTCCACCGCGGCCGGCAGGGCAGGATCCGCGACGTGACCGCCGACGACACCCTGCGCGCCGAGCTCGCGCGACTCGGCGAGGCCCCTGGCGAGCGGGCCACCCTGCTGCAGTTCTCGTCGGCCTTCTGCGCCCCCTGCCGCGCGACCCGGCGCACCCTCACCGAGGTCAGCGAGATGGTCGACGGCGTCCGGCACGTCGAGGTCGACGCCGAGGAGCACCTCGAGCTGGTGCGCCGGCTGGGCATCCTCAAGACACCCACGACGCTGGTGCTGGACGCCGACGTGCGCGAGGTCAAGCGGGCCAGTGGACAGCCGCGCAAGGCCGACGTCCTCGCCGCGCTCGGCAGGGCGCTACCCTGAGCCCGTGTCCACGACCGTGCTGGTGAAGCGCCGCGCCGTGGACCTCTGCCGTCTGGGCAGCTGCCTGTGTCCGTCCTCCTGACTGAACCCGGAGGACCCTCAGACACAGGAGACGACATGGTCGACCCCCGCAGGCTGCGCTTCGCCGCCTGGCTCACCACCGCAGTGCTCGCGCTCGTGCTCGTGACGGGCAACGCCTGGCTGCTCGCCGCGCAGGCCGTCGTGTTCGCGCTGGGGGCGTACGGCCGGAACCCGTACGCCCGGCTCTACCGCCCTACCTCCCCGCCCGGCGAGCTGGAGGACGCGCGCCCGCCGCGCTTCGCCCAGGTCGTCGGTCTCAGCTTCGCCGTCCTCGGGACCGCGCTGTTCGCAGCCGGTCTCGACACGGCAGCCCTGCTCGCCACCGCCGCGGCCCTGTCCGCGGCGCTGCTCAACGCGGCCTTTGGCGTCTGCCTGGGCTGCGAGCTGTACCTGATCGTCAAGCGCACGACACACCGAGAAGAAGGAGCTACCGCATGAGCCGCGCAGACGTGCTCGTCGACGCCGACTGGGCCGAGGCCCACCTCGACGACCCGAAGATCGTCTTCGTCGAGGTCGACGAGGACGTGTCCGCCTACGACGGTGGCCACATCAAGGGCGCCGTCCGCCTGGACTGGACCACCGAGCTGCAGCAGCCCGAGGCCCGCGACGTCATCGACGCCGCCGACTTCGGCGCGCTGCTGTCCCGCAAGGGGATCAGCAACGACGACACCGTCGTGCTGTACGGCGGCAACAACAACTGGTTCGCCGCGTACGCGTACTGGCAGTTCAAGCTGTACGGCCACGCCGACGTCCGCCTGCTCGACGGCGGGCGCAAGAAGTGGGAGCTCGACGGCCGCGAGCTCGTCAAGGACGTCCCGGAGCGCCCCGCCACCACCTACACGGCCCAGGACGCCGACCTGTCGATCCGCGCCTTCCGCGACGAGGTCGTCGCCTCGATCGGCGCGAAGAACCTGGTCGACGTGCGCAGCCCCGACGAGTTCAGCGGCAAGATCAAGGCCCCGGCCCACCTGCCGCAGGAGCAGAGCCAGCGCGCCGGCCACATCCCCACGGCCATCAACATCCCGTGGAGCAAGGCCGCGGCCGACGACGGCACCTTCCGCGGCGACGACGAGCTGGCCAAGCTCTACGCCGACCAGGGCTTCGACGGCAGCACCCCGACCATCGCCTACTGCCGCATCGGCGAGCGCTCGAGCCACACGTGGTTCGTCCTGCGCGAGCTGCTGGGCCACACCGACGTGAAGAACTACGACGGCTCGTGGGCCGAGTACGGCTCCCTCGTGGGTGTTCCGATCAAGAAGGACGTCTGACATGTGCGGCGCACCCGACCAGGACACGCTCCCGGCGCTCGAGGTCTCCACGAAGGAGGCCGTCGTGCACGGCTTCGTCACCCGCGCGGGCTCCCCGCTCGGCGGGGCCTACGTCCGCCTGCTCGGCTCGACCGGTGACTTCACCGCCGAGGTCCAGAGCAGCGCGACCGGCTACTTCCGCTTCTACGCGGCCGAGGGCGACTGGACGCTGCGGACGCTGTACCGCGGCGGCTCGGTCGACACCTCCGTGACCGCGGTGCAGGGCCAGGCCGTCGAGGCGACGGTCGTCGTCCCCGACTAGCCCCTCCGCTCGTTCCGCAGGCCCGGTCCCCTCGTGGGGCCGGGCCTGCGGCGTTCGCCGGGCCGAGTGGGCCACCGGGGTGGGGTCGCTCCTGCCCGCCAGCACTCCGGGCGCGCGTCGTCTCCGGAGGTCGGCTGCCTCCTCGATCGGCAGGACGGCGGACGGCCCTGTGCCGACGCCTCAGGAGGTGCACCCGTGGTGCCGAGACAGACGGGGAGGACGAGGAGGCCGAGGTGCGCGGTGCCGTGGGCCGACGTGCGCTGGGCCTGTCGGCGCTGCTCGCCCTGGCCGCTCTCCCGCTGACGGCCACACCTGCCCAGGCCGCCGCTCCCGGGCTGGCCATCACGGCCCCGACCTCCGTCTCGCTCGGCACCGTCACCGTCGGGTCGTCCAGCATCTCGGCCTCGCTCGGGACGGTGCGTGTCAGCACGGCGTCGGCCGTGCTGCACCTCGCCTCGTGGACGGCGACGGTGTCGACGTCCGGTTTCACGACCGGAGGGGGATCGGCGGCGGAGCTCGTCCCCGCGGGATCCGTGAGCTACCAGTCCGGCCCGGCGACCGCCCAGGCGGGTCTGGCGCTCAACGCCTGCGCGCCAGGGCAGCTGCTCGCGCAGCCCCTCAGCGTCCCGCGTGAGGCGTTCTCGTGCGCCGGACTGTCGCTGCTGTCGTCGACGTCCCTGAGCTGGAACCCCACCCTGGTGGTCTCGCTGCCGCCCGGCTTGGTCACGGGGGCCTATCTCGGCACGATCACGCACAGTGTCGCCTGACCCGGCCGATCCCCTCACGAGGTGACGTCGTGAGCATACGGAGCAGTGGATCTAGTCACGGGTAATCATGTCCCGCGGCGGGTCGTCTGTCGATGACCTGGTCATCGCACCGGACGCACCGGTGTCGACCAGACCAGGGAGACCCTCATGCGCCACGCTCTGCTCGTGACCACCGCGGCCCTCGGACTCGTCGGCGGGCTGACCCTGCCCGCCGGCGCGGCGGACACCACCACGACCTTCACGCTGACCGCAGGTGCGCTGGGCGTCTCCGCGCCGGTCTCGAAGAACCTCGGCTCGGGTTCGGCCGGGGCGCCCGTGAGCGCCTCGCTCGGGGACGTGACGGTGTCGGACGCCCGCGGGACGCTGCTCGGATCCTGGACGGCGACGGCCGTCTCCAGCGCGTTCACCACGGGTGGCGCGACGCCCAACGAGACCATCGCCGCGACCAACGTGACGTACGCGTCCGGGCTGGAGACGGGCGGTTCGGGCACGGCCGTCCGCGTGCCCGGCCAGCTGAGCGCCGCGGTCGCCGTCGCCATCGACACGGCCAAGACGGCGTTCTCGGCCACCGGGGCGCTCGGCACCAACTCCACGACCTGGTCCCCCACCGTCATCGTGTCCCCGCCGTCCAGCGCGGTCGCCGGCACCTACACCGGCACCGTCACCCACTCGGTCGCGTAGCGCTTGAGACGACTGCTGCTGCTCGCGGCGCTGACGGCGGCTCTGGCCCCGGTCGGCGCCGTGAGCGCTGTCCAGGCACCGCCCGCTCCCGGCGTGGAGACCGGGCAGCTGGGCATCGCCCTGCTCGAGGCCCCCGAGAGCCGGCGGGACGACCCCCGTGCGCGCATCTACGTCGTCGACCACCTCGAGCCCGGCGACACGATCCGCCGGCAGATCCAGGTCTCCAACACCACGGACGAGACCGCCAGTGTGGCGCTCTACGCGGCGTCCGCCAGCGTGCAGGACGGTGCCTTCACCTTCGGGGAGGGCCGGGCGGCGAACGAGCTGACCCGCTGGACGACGGTGTCGCCGTCGTCGGTCTCCGTGCCGGCCGGCGGTTCGGCCACCGCGCAGGTGACGGTGGCGGTACCCCCGGACGCGGAGGACGGCGAGCGGTACGGCGTGGTCTGGGCGGAGCAGGCTGCTGCCGCCGACGCAGGCGGGATCAGCTCGGTCAGCCGCGTCGGCATCCGCATGTACGTCTCGGTCGGCGAGGGCGCCGAGCCGGTGTCCGACTTCACCGTCGGCCAGCTCACCGCCACCCGGGACGCCGACGGCGCGCCGGTGGTGCAGGCGACCGTCCAGAACACCGGGCAGCGCGCCCTCGACATGGGTGGCGAGCTGTCGCTGTCCGACGGGCCGGGCGGGCTGAAGGCCGGCCCGTTCCCGGCCTCGCTCGGGACGACGCTGGGCCCCGGCGACGAGGAACCGGTGTCGACCGTCCTCGACGAGGCACTGCCGGCCGGCCCCTGGCTCGCCCGGATCACCCTGCGCAGCGGCGAGGTCGTCCGCACGGTCGAGGGGACCATCACCTTCCCCGACGACGCGAAGCCGATCACCGTCCGGACGCTGGTCGTCGCCGAGCGCGACGGAGGCGGGGACGACCTGGGCGTCGTCGTCCCGACCGTCGCCGCGACGCTGATCGCCCTCGTGCTGCTGTTCCTGTTCCTGCTGTGCCGTCGTCGCGACGGCGCGGAGCCGGACGAGACGGCAGCGGCCGCCGCCTGACCCGGGCGGTCGGACAGGCCGGCGCCCGGCGGGTGATCGCCCCCGGACGGCCCGCTCACGCGTAGCGGCTAGGCCCGCCGGCGTCGTCCGACCAGGGCGACCGCGGTCCCGGCCGCGGCCACGAGCACGCCGGCGACGACCAGCAGCAGCACGGGCAGCGGCACCCGCCGGCCCGGGGAGAGGTAGATCAGGGTCGAGGCGCGCTGCACCACCGAGCCGTTGCCGACCTGCACCACCACGGCCGCCAGGACCTCGTCGGCGGGCAGCTCACCGCCGCGCACGGTGAAGCTCAGCTGCCGGGACTCGCCCTCGGCCAGCGTGACGTCCTGGGCCTCGAAGGAGACGTACGGCGAGCCGTCCGCCCTGCCCAGCGCGAAGCTCTCGCCGGCCCGGGTGACCGGGGCGACGAACAACCGGGCTGACCGCTCGCCCGGCTCGACGTTGCGGAGCAGGAACGGGATGCGCCGCTCGCCGTCGCCGGGCACCTCGACGCGGAACGAGGTGACCGGCCGGCCGTCGACCTCGCCCGGCACCGGCGTGACCTCGATGCCGCCGGTGCCGGCCGCCGACGCGGTCGGGGCGGGGACCGCGAGCAGCACCAGCAGGACGCACGCGACCGCCGCGCGCACCAGGCGCACGGCGGTCGGCGAGGGGTTCGGCACGGGCGGACCCTACGGCTGGAAGAAGTCCACGGTCATGGTCCCGGTGTACGTGCCCGGCCTGGTCGTCGCCGGCGCGGCCGTGATGACGGGCGAGGCGGTGTACGTGCCGCTCAGACCGCCGAGCGCGCCGGTGACGCTGGTCAGCGGCGTCAAGGTGGCCGTCAGCCCGTCGAGGATGGCGAGCTGGTCGTCGAGCGGGAGGGCACGGATGAGGCCGGTGAGGGTCGGCAGGGTCCCGCTCAGCGCGTCGAGGATGGTCCCGGGCTCCAGGAGCCCGGGCGTTGCGCCGGTCGGGATGACCTGGACGCCCGCGAGCGCGGTCGCCAGCGCTGCGTTGACCACGGTGAGTGTCTCGTTGAGCGTCGCCCCGCTCAGCAGGTTCCGGCCGCGCATGACGATCTTGGACGTGGCGCCGGCGCCGGTCATCGGGTCCTGTGCGGACTGGCTGGCCGGGACGGTGAACCGCCCGCGCTCCTGGCCGCCGGTCAGCGACAGCGGGAGGCGGTCCAGGCCCAGGTCCAGGTCGTGGAGCGCGGCCTGGAGGTCGACGCTGTCGACGAGCTGGGCGGCGGGCGCCGTGACGGGGGCGGTGACCGGTCCGGTGAGCGCGCCGACGAGGGTGCAGACGGTGGCCAGCGGGCTGAGCAGGACGGGCGACAGGCCGGCGCAGGACAGCGAGCCGCTGACGGTGAACTCTGGGATGACGGGCAGCTCGAGCCCGGCCGCGCTCAGCGGGTTCGTGGGCGAGTAGTCCAGCGCCAGGCTGCTGGACGGGATCATCGTCGTGTAGTCCAGGGCGCCGCCGGCGCCGGTGAAGTACAGGTTGCTCATCGAGGTCGCGACGCTGTAGTCGTTGCCGAGCAGCGGCACGCCGACGTCGGTCACGCGGACCTTGTAGGGCATCGACCGGTTCGCGCCGAAGTCCAGGCTCGCCAGCGGCGCCTGACCGGCCCCGTCGAGGACGGTGAACTGACGCGTCCCCCCGGTCGTGGTGATGGTGACCGGGAAGTCGGCAGCCAGGGCTGGCAGGGTCGCGCCGGCCAGGGACAGGGCCAGTGCGGCGGCGAGGGTGAGGCGGCTGCGGGACACGGGGACCTCCACGGTCACGGTCGGGGTGCGCGGGTGCGCAGGAGCAGGGCGCCGACGGCCAGCAGGACGACGGCGAGCAGGAGCAAGGCGGACAGCTCGACACCCGTGCGGGGCAGTGGCGAGGCGAAGGCGGGTGGTGGAGCGGCGGTGCCGGTCGAGGGCGTCGGGGTCGTCGGCGACTGCGGGACGGGTCCGGCCGGTCCCGGCGCCGGTGTCCCCGGTACGTCCGGTGCCCCGGCGATCGGTGCAGGGCCCGCCGGAGCCGGTCCAGGACCGGGCACCGCCGGCGACGGGGCGGCCGACGGGGCGGTCGAGGGAGTCGTCGACGGCGCTACCGGGCTGGGCTCCGCGGCCGCAGGCGGCACGACGAGCCGGACCGGCACACCCTTGTCTGCCACTGCGTCCCCTTGATCGTCCGGTCGAGTCCCCTCTGTCTTCGGGTCGGAGGTCCCAGGTCGCGATGATGAGGTCGGACCACCTCGCCCTGGTCAGCCGTGACTAGTCCGCCGTGGCGGACGTCGGCCGGCGGCTGACTTGGTGCAACCGCGTGCGGCATCCGGCTCAGTGCCCAGGTGGTCGGGTGCCCCGGCCGGTGGAGAGACCGGCAGGCGTCGGGGCGCTGGGTAGGATGCTGCTACCCCGACGAGGAAGGCACCCCGTGCTCGAGTTCTTCTACACCGGCCTGCTCGTCCTGGTCTTCGCGTTCATCACCTGGTTCGGCGTGTACGTCGTCTACAAGCTCTACGAGGGACAGCGCTAGCCGCCACAGCGCACCAACCGTCCTGAAAGGGGCATCTCGGCGCTAGGCTCCGTCCGTCGCGGAGCGGGCCCGCGACTCCAGTGGGGGACGTGCCCGGCCGACGAGGACCCTGTGGACCGCCGACCGCTGCTCGTCGCTGCTGCTGCGCTGGCCACCCTGCTCTCGGGCGTGCTCGCCGCCGGCCTGCCGGCCCGGGACGTCATGGCCACCGAGCGGCAGGCCGCCGCCCCGGCACGGGCCTTCATGGCCACCCTCGGCGGCACGACGTCGGTACCGACGGCGGACCCGGGCCGGCCGTACGTCCTGCACGTCCCCGACGGCCTGCTCGCCCCCGCGCCGCTGGTCATCGCGCTGCACGCCCACAGCCAGAAGCCCGCCGCGATCCGCGAGGTCAGCCGGCTGGAGCGCCTGGCCGACGAGCAGGGCTTCGTCGTGGCGTTCCCGACCGGCGGCGACGGGTCCTGGAACGCCGGCGCCTGCTGCTACCCGGGCAGCGAGAAGCAGACCGACGACGTCGCCCACCTCGACGAGGTGCTGGCGAGCATCACCGGACGGGTGGGGATCGACCCCGACCGGATCGCCGTCGTCGGTGGCAGCAACGGCGCGATGATGGCGCTGCGCTACGCGTGCGCCCGGCCGGAGGTCGTGGCCTCCGTGGTGATGGTCAGCGGGACGTACGTCTCGCCCTGCGCCCCCACCGCGCCGCTGAGCGTGCTGGCGCTGCACGGGGCGGAGGACGAGATGGTGCCGCTGGCGGGCGGGTTGAACCCGGCGCTGCGGACGAGCTTCCCGGCGGTGTCGGACGCGCTCGAGCCGTTCCGCCGGGCCGGCGGCGACGTCCAGCTGACGGTGGTGCCCGGTGGCGGTCACAACTGGATGACGGGGGACGCCGACGGCCTCGACGCGACGCACGCGCTGTGGGACTTCGTCCGGGACCACCCCCGTCTGGGCTGAGGACCGACACCCGGACGGGGCATGCGGGGCTCGAGCGGCTCGCCGACCATGGATGCATGGACACCCTCGCGCTCGTGCTGCTCGGCTGGGCCGCCGTCACGGGCGTCGGCGCGGTCGTCCGGGTGGTCTCGGCCGGACGCGCCTCGCGGTGCGAGCGGCTGCGCTCGGTGGAGGCGGACCACCGTCCCGCGCCGCCGCGCTAACTAGCCCGGACGGACCACCTGAAGGGTTCCCACAGGATGGTGCGAAGCGGACATCCTGCGGAGCACAGTCCTGTCGACGGCCTCCCCGGCCGAGGTGGGTGGTGCCTGGTGATGGCCTTGGTGGCGCAGGCGTGGGTCGCCGGGACGCTCGCCGCCCTGCTGCTGCTCGTGCTCGTCGCGGCGACCCAGCGGATGGTGCAGCTGGTCGGGACGGCTGTCGCGCGGGTACGCCGCCTCGCCGGCAGCACCGCCACCTCGCTCAACGACGCTCAGGCCGCCTGACCCCCTGGCCGCCCCTGTGAACGACGGTTAGCATCCGGCCGTGGACTTCTCGATCACGCCCGAGCAGCAGGCTCTCTACGCGTCGATGAAGCGGCTCGCCGCCGACGTCATCGCCCCGGGGGCGGCCGACCGCGACCGCGACGGCCGCTGGGACCCCGACGTCTGGAAGCAGCTCGCCGCCGCCGGTGTCGCCGGCATGCCGATCCCGGAGGAGCTCGGCGGTTCCGGCGGCTCGATCATCGACTGCTGCCTGGTGAACGAGGCCCTCGCCGAGGGTGGCCACGACGGCGGCTTCGGCCTGTCGCTCGGCGCGCACTGGGTGATCGGCACCGTCCCGATCTGGCTGCACGGCAGCCCCGAGCTGCAGCAGCGCTGGCTGCCCGGCCTGTGCGACGGCTCACTGATGGGTGCCTGGGCGTCCACCGAGCCCGAGGCCGGCTCGGACGCCGGCGCGATCCGCACCACCGCCGTCCGCGACGGCGACGAGTTCGTCCTCAACGGCACGAAGATCTTCATCACGAACGGCCCGATCGCCGACGTCTGCACGGTGCTGGCCCGCACCGACAAGGGCCCGACCGCCTTCGTCGTGGACACCACCACGCCCGGCTTCGTCGTCGGCCGCGAGCTGGACAAGATGGGCTGCCGAACGTCGCCGACCGCCGAGATCCACCTGCAGGACTGCCGGGTGCCGGCCAGCTCGATCCTGTCGGTCGAGGGCGAGGCGCTGTGGCGGGTGGCGTTCGAGTGCTTCTCCTGGGAGCGCACCGTGATGATGCCCGCCACGATCGGCGGGATGCGCGCGACGATCGACTCGACGATCGCCTACGCCAAGCAGCGCGAGCAGTTCGGCAAGCCGATCGCCCACTTCCAGTCGATCGCGCACAAGATCGCCGAGATGGAGATCAACTACCAGGTCTGCCGCAACGCGGTCTACAAGGCGGCCTGGCTCAAGCAGGAGGGCCTGGACTGCCAGCTCGAGGCGTCGGTCGCCAAGGCGATCACCGGCAAGCTGGTGGTGGAGAACGCGCTCGAGTCCATCCAGATCCACGGCGGCTACGGCTACCTGCGCGACTTCCCGGCGGAGCGGGCGCTGCGCGACGCGAAGCTGACGTCCATCGGTGGCGGGACGACCGAGATCCAGAAGATGATCATCAGTCGGATGCTGCTGGCCTGAGGGACGTGCGGCAGCGGCCCCTAGGCTTGGCGCACACGACGGGGAGAGTGATGACCGAGGGGTTGGGCTACAGCGAGCGCCTGCAGCGTCTCGAGCTGGCGCGTTGGAAGCGGGTGCTGGACGTGCAGGCGCCGTACCGCTGGAACGTGCGGCGCCTGTGTCGAGGGCGCGTTCTGGACGTCGGCTGCGGGATCGGTCGCAACCTCGAGCACCTCGCCGGGCGGGCGGTCGGGGTCGACCACAACCCCACGTCCGTGGCCGTGGCGCGGTCGCGCGGGCTGGACGCGCTGACGGTCGGGGAGTTCTTCGCCGAGAGCGGCCCGGCCTTCGGTTCGTTCGACACGCTGCTCGCGGCCCACCTGCTCGAGCACCTGGACCGCTCGGCCGCCGACGAGGTGCTGCGGAGCTACCTGCCCTACCTGCGGCCGGGGTCGCACGTCGTCCTGATCACGCCGCAGGAGCGCGGTTGGGCCTCCGACGCGACACACGTGCGCTGGGTCGGCCCACGGGAGCTGGGTCAGGCCGCTGACTCACTCGGACTCGAGGACGTCCGGCAGCGCTCGTTCCCCTTCCCCGCCCCGGCCGGCAAGGTCTTCCGGTACAACGAGTTCGTGATGGTGGGGCGCACCCCGTCCTGAGCGGAAGTCGTCCCGAGGAGTCCGCCGAGGCCTACCCTGACCCGGTGCTCCCTTCGACTGCGCCGGACCTCTGGCGGGTGCTCGTGGTCCTTCCCGCCTACAACGAGCGAGCCTCGATCGGGCGCGTCGTCGGGGAGGTCAGGGCAGCGCTCCCCGGTGCAGACCTCGTGGTCGTCGACGACGGGTCGACGGACGGCACAGGGGCAGCAGCCCGGGCTGCTGGCGCGAGGCTGCTGACGCTCCCGTTCAACCTGGGCGTCGGTGGTGCTATGCGCACGGGCTACATCTACGCCGCCCGCGGCGACTACGACGCCGTGGTGCAGGTCGACGCCGACGGCCAGCACGACCCCTGTGAGGTCCCGGCGCTGCTCGCCGAGCTGGGGGTCGCCAACATCGCCATCGGGGCGCGGTTCGCCGGCCGTGGCGACTACGTCGCGCGTGGGCCGCGGCGCTGGGCCATGAGGCTGCTCAGCGCCTGCCTGTCGCGAGCCACCGGCACGCGTCTGACCGACACGACGTCCGGCTTCCGGGCCGCTGACCGCCAGGCCGTGGCGCTGTTCGCCCGTCACTACCCGGTCGAGTACCTGGGAGACACGGTCGAGGCCCTGCTCATGGCGGCCCGAGCGGGTCTGGTGGTGCGTCAGGTGCCGGTGGAGATGCGGGTTCGAATCGATGGCGCCCCGAGTCAGTCGTCGCTGAGAGCGAGCCTCTACCTGGGCCGGGCGGTGCTCGCGCTAGGACTGGCAACACTGCGCACCCGGCACGTCCTGCCGGAGATGCCTGCTGCGCTCGAAGTGCGGGCCACGGACGGGAGCGCGCGGTGAGTGAGGGATACGGCCTCGCGCTGCTGGGGGCCGTCTGCTCGGTCGTGCTGATCCTCGAGCTCCTGCGTCGACGCAAGCTCAGTGAGAAGTACGCCGTCATCTGGCTCGCGCTGGGCACCGTCATCGTCGTCCTGGCGGCGGCGCCGTCGCTGCTCGAGGCGATGGCAGGGGCGGTCGGCATCGCCGTGCCGGCCAACCTGCTCTTCCTCGGGTCCGCGGTCGCGCTGCTGCTGGTGTGCCTGCAGCTGAGTGCGGAGACGACGCGGCTCGAGGACGAGACGCGATCACTCGCCGAGGAGGTCGCCCTCCTGCGACAGGAGCTGGAGGCCGTGCGGCGTCGTGACTGACGTGGCCCCGACGGTCGCCCGTCGTGGATGGGCGCCCGCGGGCACCTTCGCCGTCGGGCAGGGTCTGGTCGTGCTGGGCATCTCGACGTACGTGTTCCTGGCCCTGGCGGGGCGCACGCTCGACGCCGTCGGCTTCGCGCAGGTCTCGGTCGTGTACACGGCCGTGAACGTCCTCGGGGGAGGCCTGTTCTACCCGGTCGAGCAGCAGCTCGGACGCCTCACGGCGGCGCAGGTCGCGCGAGGGGAAGGAAGCGGACGGCTGCTGGGCGCCGCCGCTCTCGTGGTCGCGGTCCTGCTCGTGGTCACTCTGGGGTTCGTCGGCCTCAGCTCGCCGGCATGGACCGGTCGGCTGCTCGCAGGAGACGGCCGGATGGTGGCGGCGCTGGGCGCCGGCCTCTGCTCCTACGCGGTCGTCTACTTCATCAGGGGAGCGCTCGCGGGAGCTGGACGGTTCCGGGCGTACGGAGCCCAGCTCGGGCTAGAAGGTGTCCTCCGCGTGATCGGTGCCGGCCTGCTCGTGGTGACCGGCGCCGACTCGGCGCTGGCCTTCGCGGCACTGATCGCGGTGTGCCCGCTCGTCGCGGCTGCCTGCGTCGCTGGTCAGGCGCGCGGGCTGCTGACCGCCGGCCCGTCCACCGGGGTGAGGCCGGTGGCCTCGTCGCTGGGGCTGCTCCTCGTGGGCGGCGTCGCGGCCCAGACCCTGGCGAACGCCGGGCCGCTGCTGGTGGCGCTGCTCGCCACTTCGTCGGAGCGGGAGAGGGTCGGGATCTTCCTGGCCGCAGTCGTGCTCGCCCGGGTACCGGTCTTCCTGTTCGCCGCCGTCCAGGCGGTCCTGATCCCGGACGTCGCCGGGGCCGCGGCCGCAGGTCGATGGGTCGACGTTCGCTCGTCGGTCCGGTCGCTGGTGCTGCTCGTCGGGGGCCTGGGCGCGTTCTCCGCAGCGGCGGCGGCCGTCCTCGGTCCCGCCGTGGTGCGTCTCGTCTTCGGCGACGACTTCGCGATCGGCCGCGTCGACCTCGTGCTGCTGGCCCTGTCTGGCTGCGTCTTCCTGCTCGCGCAGGTCTGCGCCCAGGCGCTGGTCGCTCTCGGGCGGCTCGAGGACGCGTTGGGGGGGTGGCTGGCGGGGCTCGCGGGGTTGGCCGCGTCCGCCTCGGTGGTGGGCGATCTCGAGCTCAGGGTCGAACTGGGACTGCTGCTGGGGAGCCTGGTCGCCGCAGTGGTGCACGGCAGGCTCCTGTCGGGCACGATCGGGCGGCTCTCCGCCGCGCCCGTGGCCCCGCGGTGACGCCAGCCGTCACCGCGGTGGTCCTGGCGTACGGGGACGAGCCGTGGGTGGAGCGTTGCGTGGAGGCGATCCTGGCCAGCGCCGACGTCCGGGTGGACGTCGTCGTGGTGGACAACGGGTGCACGACAGGTGCACCGGAGCGGTTGCGGGGCAGGCGGGACGTCACCGTCCTGGTGCCTGCGGTCAACCTCGGCTTCGCCGGCGGCTGCAACACCGGTGCTGCGGTCGCGGGCGGGGAGTTCCTGGCGCTCGTCAACGCTGATGCGCTCGTGCACCCGGATGCCCTGCGGAGGCTGTGTGCGGTCGCCGCCATCCCTGGCGTGGGGATCGCGAGCGGCAGCATCAGGCTGGCCGAGGACCCGAGCCGCATGAACTCCGCCGGCAATCCCGTCCACTTCACCGGCCTGTCGTGGGCGGGCGGCTTCGGGGAGCCGGCCGTCGACCACGCCGTGCCGGCCGACGTCGCCTCGGCCAGTGGGGCTGGCCTGGTGCTGCGCAAGGACCTCTGGGACGAGCTCGGTGGCTTCGCACCCGACTACTTCGCCTACGTGGAGGACACCGAGCTGAGCTTGCGGTGCTGGCAGCGCGGGCTGCGGGTCGTCTTCGTGCCGGACGCCGTCGTCGTGCACCGCTACGAGTTCTCACGCAACGAGCTCAAGAACTTCCTGCTCGAGCGCAACCGGCTCCTGCTGGTCCTGACCACCTACGAACGCCGCACGCTGTGGCGGCTCCTGCCCGCGCTGCTGCTGGTGGAGGTCCTCATGGGTTGTCTGGCAATGGCCCAGGGGTGGGCGGGTCCCAAGGCTCGAGGCTGGTGGTGGCTCGTGAGGCGACGTGCCTGGGTCGCGGAGCGTCGCAGGTTGATCCAGTCCGAGCGGACCGTCGGGGACGACGGGATCGCGCTCCTGCTCACGGGTCGGCTGAGCATGGGCAACGTCTCCGCTCCGCCCGGGATGGGGGTCGTGAACGCGGTGCTGTCCGGCTACTGGCGCCTTGCGCGACCGGTAGACCGAGGGTGAACGGGCAGGGTCTGATACCCGGTGGCTCGCCCCGACTTGGTGACAGTTCGTTGTCAGCCCCTCCAGATGGGTGACGGAGCGGTACCTTCCCCGAAACCCCGCCGGGGTTTCATGACCATGAAGGAGCACTGGGTGCGCACATACGCGGTACCAGTCGTGGGCGCTGCGCTCGTTGTCGGAGGATGGGCGGCTCCGGCTTTGGCCCAGACTGCCTCCCCGACCCTGAGCCTGAACGCCTCCCCCACGACGACTCAGCAGGGAACGCTGGCTGAGTTCTCCGGCCGCCTGACCGGTGTCACCGGCCAGCAGGTCGTCGTCCTCCAGCGCCGCGCGGGCGCTGGCAGCTTCGGCGACAGCAAGCGCGTCTCGACAGACTTCCACGGAGCCTTCGACACGACTCTGGCGCCGCCGGTGACCTCGGACTTCCGAGTCGTCTACAACGACACCATCAGCCGTGTCCTGACGATCGTCGTCGTCGACCGGACTGGCGCTGTCGGCCCCACCGGCCCGGCGGGCGCGACCGGTGCGACTGGTGCGACCGGCGCGAACGGCGCCACGGGTGCCGCGGGCTCC
>JAOPVV010000339.1 GCA_025966005.1 Frankiales bacterium | reverse complement strand
CCGCGACGCCGGCGACCAGCACGGCGCCGGCGCGCCGCAGCAGGGCGCGCCGGTCGTAGTCCTGTCCCTGCTGGTCGGCGCGGGCGTCGGGTCGGGGGTGCCGCGCGGCGAGCTCGGCGGACAGCGCCGCCACCTGCCGCTCGAGGGCGGCGAGGCGCCCGGCCGTCGGGTCGGGGGCGTCGGACCGGGGTTCGGGCACGGTGCGGGCTCCAGGGCTGCGCGGACGGGTCAGCGCACGCTAGAGCCCCCGGCCGCCGGAGCCCGGGACGTCAGGCGACGGGTCGCAGCGCCCAGCCGCGGTCGCGGACGTTGCGGAACAGGTCGAGCCCGGTCTTGGCGCGCAGCCGGCACAGCTGGACGTCGACCCGGCGCGACGGGCTGGTGTCCCCCCAGCAGACCCAGTGCAGCTGGGTGCGGCTCCACACCTTGCGCGGTCCGGACAGGAACAGGGCCAGCAGCTCGACCTGGCGCGGCGAGAGGTCGAGCTCCTCGCCGTCGAGGGTGACCGAGTAGCCGGGCAGGTCGACGACGAGGCCGCCGGTCGTCAGGGTGCTGGTCACCTCGACGCCGGCCTCGAGCGCCCGCGAGACGAAGTCGTCGACGGCCCTGCGCGGCGAACCGGTGCCGACCGGGACGCTGTGCAGGGGGGTACGGGCGCTCTGCGCGGTGGGCAGCGGTGCCGCGTTCTGGGTCATGGGGGTCCTCCGGAGTGGCCGTGGCGTGACCGGGACGCTAGGAACCAGGGGTTTCCGGAAGGGGGCTCACGCGTTTCCGGCTCGTTCCGATCGGGTGCACGTCCGTGGCCGTCACCAGCTCGGGCACGACCGACCAGCCGCGGCCGCGGACGGTCAGCAGCGCGCCCTCGGGCAGCGCCCGTCGCAGCCGGACCAGGACGCCGTCGACCCGTCGCTCCGACAGCCCGTCGAGCCCGGCGGCCCGGGCGAGGTCGGCCCGGGACACGACCCGGCCGCCCGCAGCCCGCAGGACGGCGAGGACCGCCGCCTCCCGTGCTGCGAGCACCACCACGTCGGGAACCGTACGAAGCCGGTGTGTCGCGGGTGTGTCGCGCCCGTCACGCCTTGGCCACCAGCCCCCGCCACTACCCCGCTCGAACCGTCCATCCAGCGGGGCCAGGCGAACGGTTCGAGCGGGGTAGTGCACACGGGCCCGGGTCAGCGGCGGCGGCGGCGCCTCGGGGCGGTGCCGAACAGCGAGCGGCTGATCTCGCGACCCGCGGCGCTGGCGGCCGAGCGGGCGAAGCTCTTGAAGACGCTGGACCCCAGCACCTTCGCCACGGCCCCGCCCTCGTCGCGGTCGTCGCCCCCGGACCGCTCGCGCGGGGCCTCCGGGGGCGGGGCCGGGGCGGCCTCGGGCTCCGGCTCGGGCGCGACCTTCGCCAGCAGCCGCTCGTACGCCGACTCGCGGTCGACCGCGACGCCGTACTCCGCCAGCAGCGGGGAGGCCTGCACCATGGCCGCTTGGACGGCCGGGTCGAGCGGGGCCATCAGCGAGGCCGGTGGACGCAGCCGGGTCCAGACCACCGGGGTCGGGGCGCCCCGCTCGGACAGGATCGTCACCGCCGCCTCGCCGATCCCCATCGACGTGAGCAGCTCCTTGAGGTCGTAGGCCTCGCTCTCGGGGAAGGTGCTGACCGTCGCCTTGAGCGCCTTGGCGTCGTCCGGCGTGAAGGCGCGCAGCGCGTGCTGCACCCGGTTGCCCAGCTGGGCGAGCACCTCGGACGGCACGTCCTTGGGCGTCTGGGTCACGAAGAACACGCCGACGCCCTTGGACCGGATGAGCCGGACGGTGCGCGCGATCGCCTCGAGGAAGGCCTCGCTGGCGTCGTCGAACAGCAGGTGGGCCTCGTCGAAGAAGAAGACCAGCTTGGGCTGCTCGACGTCGCCGACCTCGGGTAGATCGTGGAACAGGTCGGCCAGCAGCCACATGAGGAAGGTGCTGAACAGGCGCGGCTTGTCCTGCACCGCAGCCAGACCCATCACCGACATGACCCCGCGGCCGTCGGGGGCCACCCGCATCAGGTCGGCGGTGTCGAACTCGGGCTCGCCGAAGAAGACGTCGCCACCCTGGTCCTCCAGCCCGATCAGCTCGCGCAGGACGACCCCGGCCGTCGCGGTCGACAGCCCGCCCAGGCCCTTGAGGTCGGCCTTGCCCTCGTCACTGACCAGGTGGGTGATGACGGCGCGCAGGTCCTTGAGGTCGAGCAGCGGCAGGCCGGCCTTGTCGGCGAAGTGGAAGACCAGCCCCAGGCTCGACTCCTGGGTCTCGTTGAGCCCCAGGACCTTGCTGAGCAGCACCGGGCCGAACGACGTCATGGTGGCCCGCACCGGCACGCCACTGCCGAGCCCGCCCAGGGAGAGGAACTCGGCCGGGAAGCCGGTGGGCACCCAGGCGGTGCCGGTGTCGGTCGCGCGCTCGGCGGTGCGGGCGCTGTCGACGCCGGGCGCCGCGACGCCGGAGACGTCGCCCTTGATGTCGGCGAGGAAGACCGGGATGCCGGCCGCCGACATCTGCTCGGCCATCAGCTGGAGCGTCTTGGTCTTGCCCGTGCCGGTGGCGCCGGCGACCAGGCCGTGCCGGTTCAGCATCGACAGCGGCATCCGCACCCGAGCGTCGGGGAAGGCCTTGCCCTCGAGCACCACCGCGCCGAGCTCGAGCGCAGGGCCCGTCATCTCGTACGCCTGACCGAGCTGTGCTGCCGTCGTCGCCACGTCTCTCCAGGGTGTCTGCGGACCTCGGGCGGACCCTAGCCCCGGACCGCGACGACCCGCTGCCCGGCCACGTCGAGCTCGGCGCTGCCGGTGACGCACACGGGCGGGCACCGATCGCCGTTGGGCCGGCTGCGCAGCAGCGGCACCTGCCCCGTGAGCGGAGCCGCTGCCCCCGGCAGGGTGACCGTGACGACCGCGGAGTCGCCGTCGGCCCGGCGTCCGAGCGGCACCAGCAGCGTGCCGTCGACGACCTGCGACGTGCAGACGCCGGCGACGCAGGCCTCGCCCGAGGTCACCCCGGCCGGCAGGGTCACGGTCAGCTGGGAGACGCAGCCGACGAGGCTGCACTCCCCCGCCGACGAGCACCCCGTGAGCGCGAGCAGGAGGGCGAGCCGGTGCCAGCGCATGGATCGAGCATGACAGCCACGTAGCCTGCCCGCATGAGCGACCGGCTGGTGTGGATCGACTGCGAGATGACCGGGCTCGACCTCGGCACCGACCTGCTGGTGGAGGTCGCGGCACTGGTCACCGACTCCGAGCTGAACGTCCTCGGCGACGGCATCGACCTCGTGATCGGCGCCACCGCCGAGCAGCTGGCCCGCATGCCGGAGGTGGTGCGCGAGATGCACGCGTCGTCCGGCCTCACCGACGAGGTGCTCGCGTCGACGGTGACGGTCCGCGAGGCCGAGGAGCAGGTCCTGGCGTACGTCAAGCAGTGGGTGCCGGACCCGAAGAAGGCGCCGCTGTGCGGCAACTCGATCGGCACCGACCGCGGCTTCCTGACCCGCGACATGCCCGAGCTCGACGAGCACCTGCACTACCGGATGGTCGACGTCAGCTCGATCAAGGAGCTCGCCCGACGCTGGTACCCGCGGATCTACTTCAACGCCCCCAAGAAGGGCGGCGGCCACCGGGCCCTGGCCGACATCCTCGAGTCGGTGCAGGAGTTGCGGTACTACCGGTCGGCGATGTTCGTCCCCCAGCCGGGACCGTCCTCGGACGAGGCGGCCGCGCTGGCCGCGGCCCTCGTGGAAGGCCCGCCGAGCCCGGCCTGACGCCCGGTATGCTTCTGGCCGCACCATGGTGGGTGTAGCTCAGCTGGTAGAGCACCGGGTTGTGATCCCGGTTGTCGCGGGTTCGAGCCCCGTCACTCACCCCACGAAAGACGCAGGTCAGCGCCTTTAGCGGTGATCTTGCCCGCGCGGCGGCGCTCGCCCCCCGGGGGTGTTGGCGCCTCCCACGGGGTGCGGGAGCCGGCGGGACGGCCGACGCGTGCCCGTCTCCCCGAGGAGCCCGGGGCGAGCGCTCCCGCCGCCCCGTGCGAGGCAGGACGGGCGGCACACGTCGTGCGTGTCCGCGTCCGTCGCGGACGGGCCTGCGGTGTCGGCGAAGGGCTGGCGCGACGGCGACGACCCGTCCGGGACTACCGGCGTCCTGCGGCCTCCGGCGGCGCACCGGCTACGTCCGCCTCAGGGCGCGCCGCCGCCGCGTCGTCGCCCTCGGCCAGGAGCGGGTAGACCATCGACAGCGGTGCCTCCGGGCACATCCAGGCCGCTCCCGCCATCGAGCGGATGGCCCAGCTCACGCACCGGGAACGGCGGGACAGCGTGGCGTTCGACATGTGTGAAGTGGAACACAAGGGCCGTTAGTTGTCGAACATGACCTGGCTGCGGCCTGACGGGGTGATCTCGCTCGCCAGGGGCGGGAGGACGACCGCCGTGAGCGGAGTGGAGACGTGCTCGAACACCGCGCCCTGACGACGGACCCGCGAGTACGCGTGGTCCTTCACCGGCCAGCCCTGCCGGTCCGCGACGACCGCCAGCACGGACGTCGCCATGTGCGCGAGGGCCTCGTCGCTCTGGTGCCGGTGTCGGCGCTCGCCCAGGTCGACCTGGGCCAGCCCGTCCAGCCCGACGAGGGCGTGCGCGTCCAGCAGGAGGGCGAGCTCGACGCCGTACCCACCCAGGAGCTCGACCCGGGAGAGCAGGCCCCGCCGGGCGGCGGTCTCGCCCGCGAGGGGCTGGGCGAAGACCGTGAGGTCCGGAGCGACGAGGCTGAGCAGCGGCGTGGCCAGCAGCCGGGTGACCCGTCCACCGCTGCCGGGGTGCACGACGCCGTCGACCTCCAGCGGCCGTTCGTAGGCGGCCTTGACGAGGTGGACGTCCGGGTCCTCGAGCAGGGGGAGCAGCAGGGACGCCACCCAGGCCGGCGCGAAGTCCGCGACGTCGGCGTCGAGGAACACGACCAGGTCGCCGGTGGTGGCAGCCAGGCCTCGCCACATGGCTCCGCCCTTGCCCGCGGGGGCGATGTCGGGCCGCACGTCCTGCGCGGTGATGACGCGCGCACCGGCAGCGAGAGCGACCTGAGCCGTCGCGTCGGCGGACCCGTCGTCCACGACGACGATCTCGTCGACGAGCCCGGCCAGCGCGTCCGTCAGCGCCTGCACGAGCAGTCCCACCGTGGCGGCCTCGTCGCGCGCCGGCAGGATCACCGACACGGTGGTGCTCCCCTTCAGCGCCTCGGCCCGTGGCAGGTCGGCGGGGACGCTCACCGTCGACCGAGCACGCAGCCAGGCCGCGTAGGCGCTCAGGACCCCGCCCAGGACGACACGAAGTAGCCGACGCCGTACGGGGCCGCGTCGTACGACACCGAGGCCCGCGCCGGCCCGTCGAACGCACCCGCCATCACCTGCCAGGGCGCCCGGCCCTGCGCGAGCAGCTCGCGGGCGTCCTCGACGGACAGCGCCAGCAGCCGCTCCGGGCTGCCCTCGCGCAGGGCGTCACCGACCTCCCGGTCGAACGGCTCGGCGCGCGAGTCGAGGTGCCCCGGGGCCTTGACGTCGCGGCGGGCGCTGCCGTCGGCGACGATCAGCAGGCCCGTCCCGGGCTCCTGCCCGATCGCCTCGCCGAGCAGCCGACAGGCCTCGGCGGTCTCGTCCTCCCGGACCCCGAAGAACGACCGGGGCAGCTGCGTCGGCAGCTGGTCGAGCAACCACGCGCCGATGCCGAGGGAGAGCGGGAGCCGTGCGCCGTCCGGGCCGCGCTGCTGGACCCCGAAGCCGCTCCAGTCCCAGGTGCCGGTGTACGCCCCGGTGCGCGCGGCGCACCCGACCACGACGATCGACTCGCTCCAGTCGACCAGCTGGCACACGGCGGTGTCGACCGCCTCCCGCAGGTCGGCGTCGAGGTGGGCACTGCCTCCGGCCAGCGCCGGCACGAGCAGGGGCGCCGAGGGCACGACCGCACCGGACGGCCGGCTCATGCCAGTCCCCGTCGGCCGACCACCAGGTCCGCCGAGCCCTGGACGGCCGACACCGTGCGCACCACCCGACGGGTCGCCTCGACGTCGTGGGCGCGGAAGACACGGGCACCGAGGAACGCGCTGACAGCCGTGGCCGCCAGCGTGCCCTCGAGCCGGTCGTCCGTCGGGAGGTCCAGGGCCTCTCCGACGAAGTCCTTGCGGCTCAGGGCCACCAGGACCGGCCACCCCGTGTCCACCATCTCCCCCAGTCGCCGTGTGACCTCGAGCGAGTGGCGGCTGTTCTTCCCGAAGTCGTGGCCGGGGTCGATGAGCACGGCGTCCGCGCGCACGCCGAGGCTGACGGCTCGCTCGGCCAGGCCGACGACCGTGCTGATGACGTCCGCGACGACGTCGTCGTACTGCACCCGGTGCGGCCTGGTGCGGGGCGGGAGGTGGCCGGCGTGCGTGCAGACGAGCCCGACGCCGTGGCGGGCAGCGACCTCCGCGAGCTCCGGCTCCCAGCCGCCCCAGGCGTCGTTGAGCAGGTCCGCCCCGGCACGGCAGACGAGCTCGCCGACCTCGGCCCGGTAGGTGTCCACCGAGATCACGACGTCCGGATGGCGCTCGCGCACCCGCTCGACGAGCTCCACCACCCGCCGGGCCTCCTCGTCGGCGGACACCTCGTCGCCCGGGGCGGCCTTCACGCCGCCGATGTCGACGATGCCGGCGCCCTCGTCCACGACCTGGTCGACGCGGTCGAGCGCCGCGTCGAGGGCGTAGGTCCGTCCGCGGTCGAAGAAGGAGTCGGGAGTCCGGTTGACGATGGCCATGACCACCGGCTCCGTCGGGCCGAAGGTCCGGCGGCCGAGCCGCAGCGGTCCGCCCAGCTCCATGCGCCCACCGTACTGGCGCCGCGTGACGGGGACCGGCGCGGTCATCGTGACCGGCTCACAGGCCGAGCTCGCGGGCGATGAGCATGAGCTGCACCTCGGTGGTGCCCTCGCCGACCTCGAGGATCTTGCTGTCGCGGTAGTGCCGCGACACGACGTACTCGTTCATGAAGCCGTAGCCGC
>JAOPVV010000336.1 GCA_025966005.1 Frankiales bacterium | reverse complement strand
ACGGCGGTCCTGCTGCTGGCCGCCGCCTGGTCGGTCGCCGACCGGGAGGCGACGCTGGTCGTGCTCGCCCTCGCGTCCCTGCTCGTGGCGGGCCTGGCGTCCCGCCGCCTGCCCGCTGCCGTGACCGCGGCCGCGACCGCTCTGGCGGCCGCGCTCGCGACCGCAGAGCTTGCCGGGGCCGGCGCCGCCCGCGAGCTCGCCGACGACCAGGTGGGAGCTCTGCTGCTGCTCGCCGTGGCCGTGCTGCTCGCGCTGGCCGCCGTGCTGGACGCCGTCCGCAGCCGCGCCGTGGAGGCCGTCGCCGTCGTGACCGGTGCGCTCGCCGCCTGCCTCGCCGTCCGCGACCCCGGCTGGCTGTCGTGGGTGCTCGCGGGCCTGGCACTGCTGGCCCTGGCGACCGCCCTGCGGCCCGAGCGCCGGGTCGCCGCGGCCGCGGGCGGGCTGCTGCTGTCGGGGTCGTCCTGGGTCAGGCTGGCCGACGCCGGGGTGACCGCGCCGGAGCCCTACGTCCTGCCGCTCGCGGTGCTCGCCCTCGTCCTGGGCCACCTGCGCCGCCGCGCCGTCCCCGCCACCCGCTCGTGGCCCGCCTACGGTCCCGGGCTGTCGGTGCTGCTGCTCCCCAGCCTGCTGGCGTCCTTCGACGACGACGCCCTGACCCGGCCGCTGCTGCTGGGCGCGGCCGCCCTGGTCGTGCTGCTGGTCGGCGCCCGCGAGCGGCTCCAGGCGCCGCTAGTCGTCGGCGGCGGCGTGCTCGCCGCGGACGCGCTCCGGCTGGTCGCCCCGGTGGCCGCGGCGCTGCCGCGCTGGTCGACGATCGGGCTCGCCGGCACCCTGCTGGTCGTCGTCGGCGCGACGTACGAGAAGCGCCTGCGGGACGTCGTGCGGGCCCGAGCGGCCTACGGCTGCCTGAGCTGAGCCTGCAGCGCGGCGTCCTTGCCGCGGGCGCCGTCGGCGAGCCGGCCCTGGAACAGACGCATCTGCTCCAGCAGGTCGGGGTCGCAGACACCCAGGATGCGCACCGCGAGCAGCCCGGCGTTGCGGGCTCCGGCGACCGACACGGTCGCCACGGGGACGCCGGCGGGCATCTGCACGATCGACAGCAGGGAGTCCATGCCGTCGAGGTGCTTGAGCGGCACCGGCACGCCGATGACCGGCAGCGGGGTCATCGACGCGACCATGCCGGGCAGGTGGGCGGCGCCGCCGGCTCCGGCGATGACGACGCGAAGACCCCGGTCGGCAGCGGACTCCGACCAGTCGAGCATGTCGCGGGGCGTGCGGTGGGCCGACAGGACGCGCACCTCGTACGGCACGTCGAACTCGGCCAGCGCCTGCGCAGCGCCCGACATCACCGGCCAGTCCGAGTCGCTGCCCATGACCACGCCGACGAGCGCCATCAGCCCCGCCTGTCCTCGGGCCACAGCCCGTCCCGGAGGTAGTCCGCGCCGGTGCGGGCGCGACGGCGCACGACCTCGAGGTCGTCGCCCAGCGCGGTGACGTGGCCGATCTTGCGACCGGGCCTCACCGTCTTGCCGTACAGGTGGACCTTCAGGCCGGGGTCGCGGCCGAACAGCATGTGCAGCCGTCGGTCGAGGTCGCCGTCGTCGTCACGGCCGAGCAGGTTCGCCATGACGACGACCGGGGCGGTCATGGCGGTCTCGCCCATCGGCCAGTCGAGCACCGCTCGCAGGTGCTGCTCGAACTGGGAGGTGCGGGCGCCCTCGATCGTCCAGTGCGCGCTGTTGTGCGGGCGCATCGCGAGCTCGTTGACGAGCAGCCCGGGCACGCCCTCGGGTGACACGACCTCGAACAGCTCGACGGCCAGCACACCGACCACGCCCAGCTCGTCGGCGAGCCGCAGCGCGAGCTCCTGCGCTTCGAGCGCCAGCTCCTCCGACAGCCCGGGGGCGGGCGCGACGACCTCGACGCAGATGCCGTCGGACTGCACGGTCTCGACGACGGGCCACGCCGCACCCTGCCCGTACGGCGAGCGGGCGACGACCGCGGCCAGCTCGCGGCGCAGGCTGACGAGCTGCTCGGCGACCAGGCGCACGCCGAAGCCGACGACCTCGGCCGCCTCGGTGGCGTCGCGCACGACCCACACGCCCTTGCCGTCGTAGCCACCGGTGGCCGACTTGAGCACCAGGGGCCAGCCGACGTGCTGGGCGAAGCCCTCGACGTCGCGCACGGTGGCGACCGGGCAGAACGGCGGCACGGGCACGCCCATCGCGGCCAGCCGCTCGCGCATGACGATCTTGTCCTGGGCGTGCCGGAGCGCGGCCGAGCCGGGTGCGATCGCCAGGCCCTCGGCCTCCATGGCCTCCAGCAGCCCCCCGGGCACGTGCTCGTGATCGAAGGTGACGACCTCGCAGCCCTGGGCGAAGGCGCGCAGGTCGTCCAGCGAGGTGTGGTCGCCGACGGTGACGCCGTTCGCGACCAGGGCGGCGCTGTCGTGCGTGGCGTCGGCGAGCACCTTCAGCGACAGGCCCAGCGAGATCGAGGCCTGGTGGGTCATGCGCGAGAGCTGACCGCCACCCACCATGCCGACCACGGGCAGTCCCATCGCTCCCCTGATCGCCACGGGCGCCAACCTAGCGCGGGCGTCACCGCGCGCGCGGTGAGGTCCCGACGAGGCGCGCTCCGAGCCGGGCGACGGTCTCCTCGCCGACGCCGAGCGACATCGCCAGGCCGTGCGGCCCGCCGTAGTCGCGGTCGACCGCGTCCAGGAAGCCCTCCATCGACGACGCGACCGGGGCGGTCTGGGCAGCGGTGACGCCCTCGAGCCCCGGGCCGTAGGCCGCCGTGCCCTTCAGCCTCGCCAGGATCTCGTCAGCCCGCTCGGCGCTGCGCAGGTAGTCGGCGACGACAGCCTCGCGCGTGACGCCGACCAGCGACAGGGCCAGTGCGACGACGACGCCGGTGCGGTCCTTGCCCGCGGCGCAGTGCACCAGGCTCAGGCCGGACGCCGGGTCGGCCAGCACCGTCAGCGCGGCGCCGATGTTGGCCCCGGCGTCCCGGACGTAGCCGGTGTAGTTGCCGGCCAGATCGGTCGGGTCGGTCTGCCGCGGGCGCGCGGGCAGCGGCGGCAGCGCGGCGTGCTGCGTGAGCTCGTCGAGCACCCGCTCCACCTCGGCGGCGTCGGGCTCGCCGTCCCACTCGGGGATCAGCGAGAGGTGGACGTGCCGGACGTCGCGCGCCTTGAGCGGCCCGTCACCCGTCAGGTGCACCTCGCCGCTGCTGCGCAGGTCGACGACGGTGCGCAGGCCGCGCTGCGCGACCAGCAGCTCGACGTCGGCCTCGGTGAGGTCCTGCAGGTTGTCGGCCCGCAGCAGCACCCCGCTGCGGGTGGTGCGGCCGTCGACCGTGGGCAGCCCGCCGACGTCGCGGACGTTGACCGCACCCTCGAGATGGAGCCAGCTCACAGGCCGAGCTCGCGGGCGATGAGCATGAGCTGCACCTCGGTGGTGCCCTCGCCGACCTCGAGGATCTTGCTGTCGCGGTAGTGCCGCGACACGACGTACTCGTTCATGAAGCCGTAGCCGC
>JAOPVV010000335.1 GCA_025966005.1 Frankiales bacterium | reverse complement strand
GCCGTACGCCGTCACGGCGAGCGCCAGCACGACGACCGCAGCGGTGCCGGTGCGCAGCACGCGGGTGCGGGCGGCGGTGCGCCCGGCGAGGCGCAGGCCGAGCGCGACGAGGCCGAGCAGGACCAGGCCGATCGTCAGGTAGAGCGCCACCGCCAGCGTCGTCATCCCCACCCAGACGACCGGGCGCGTGGTGGCAGGGTCGCCCTGGCGCAGGAGCGCCGCGGCGGCGACGAAGGCGACGACGCCGAGGGCGAGCACGGCGTCGACGACGCGGCGCCACGGCCGGGGCAGCTCCGGGGCGACGACGAGTCGCTGGTGCAGCCAGCCGAGGTACAGACCGAGCACCAGCACACCGACCAGAAGGGCGAGGACGGCGCGGAGCACGCGTGGAACGATGCCTCATGGCCCCATACCGGCGTCCGAGAGTCCTCGCGATCATCCAGGCCGGAGGGGCCGGCTCGCGCATGGACGTGCTGACCCGCGAGCGCGCCAAGCCGGCGCTGCCGTTCGCCGGCGTCTACCAGCTGGTCGACTTCCCGCTGTCCAACCTCGCCCACAGCGGCATCGACGACGTGTGGCTCTCGGTGCAGTACCTCGCCTCGACGATGGAGGAGCAGGTCGCCAACGGGCGGCCCTGGAACCTCGACCGCAACGACGGCGGCCTGCGCCTGCTGATGCCGCAGCAGGGCACCGGCTCCCTCGACGAGGAGGGCTTCGCGACGGGCAACGCCGACGAGCTGTTCCGCATCCGCGCGCAGGTGCAGCGCTTCGATCCCGACGTGCTGCTGGTGATGAGCGCCGACCACGTCTACCGCCTCGACCTCGCCGAGCTCGTCGACGCCCACCTGGCCTCCGGGGCCGAGTGCACCGTGGTGACCACCGCGGTCGACGTCGAGGAGGCCGGCGACCACGCCGTCGTCTCGATCGACGACACCGGCCGGGTCACCGCCTTCGACTACAAGCCCGACGACCCCGCCTCGGGACTCGTCTCGGCCGAGATCTTCGCCTACGACCCGACGGTCCTCGCCGGCGTCCTCGACGACCTGCACCGCGAGCTCGGCGCCGGGGCCGAGGCCGGTGACACCGGCATCGGCGACTTCGGCGAGCACCTGCTGCCGCGCCTGGTCGAGCGCGGACGCACCGTCGCGCACTCGCTGCCCGGCTATTGGCGCGACGTCGGCCAGCCCCACCTCTACCTGCGCGCGCACCGCGACGTGCTGCTCGACGGCGTCGGGGTGCTCGACGTGCCCGGCTGGCCGATCATCAGCCACCAGCCGCAGCGCCCACCGGCGCGGGTGCTCGACGGCGCCGTCGTCAGCGACAGCCTGGTGAGCCCCGGGTCGACCGTCGCGGGCGTCGTACGCCGCAGCGTGCTGGGTCCGGGCGCCGTCGTGGAGGCGGGGGCCGAGGTCGTCGACAGCGTGGTGTTCGCCGACACCGTCGTGCGCGCCGGGGCGCGGGTCGAGCGGAGCATCGTCGACACCGGCTGCGACATCGGCGCCGACGCCCGGATCGGCTCGGCCGACACCGACCTCGACGACTCCGACGCCATCACGATCGTCGGCCGCGGGTGCTCGGTCCCGCCCGGGACGGTGCTGCCCGGCGGGTCCCGGCTCGAGCCGGGGACCACCTCCGCCTGAGCAGCGCTCAGGCGGGGCAGCTCGCGGCGAGGTGGTCGTCCAGCGCCTGCTGGTCGGCCGGTGCCCTGGGTGCCGCCGGCTCGGGCGTCTCGCCGGCCTGCTCGAGCGCGTCGTCCACGAGCCGGCGCAGGCTGGTCAGGCCGCCGGAGCGCCGGCCTGTGGGCAGGTGCCCTGCAGCCACGAGACGAAGGCGTCGGCGTGGGCCTGGTCGGTGACCGAGGCCGGGGCACCTGAGCTCAGCAGCTGCTCGGTCGTCGGCTGCTCGGGCAGGGCCAGGAACAGGCCGGTGAAGTAGTCGAGCCCGGCCCGCGCCTGGGGGCCGAGACCCTCGGTGCGGGCGCCGACCGACCGGGCCCGGCTGGCCGCCGCACGCAGGTCGCGCATGGTCGTGGTGGGGGAGCCGTCGACGAGGTCGTCGCGGGTGGCGGCCATCCGCTCCAGCGACCCGCACAGCTGCAGCGGCGAGGCCGGCGGCGCCTCGCGCGCGGCCTCGGGCTCCGACCCCGCCCGCGGGCCGGCCACGAGCACCGCCAGCACGACGAGCCCGACCAGGGACCAGCCGACTGCTCGGCGGTCAGCACCACGTCGGGAGGCCACGGTCCAGGAGGGTACGCCGCCCGGCCGTCGACCGGACGGCCGCGGTGCGGCTAGGCCCCCATCACGGCCGGGGACCGGCGTGGGAGCTCAGCGGGCGCCGTCGCCGGCTCGCCGCGCTCGTCCGGTCGGCCGACCAGCCGCGCCACCAGGTAGAGCGCGAAGGAGATGGTCGTGACGTAGGGGCTGATCGGGATCGCGGTGCCCAGCGCCAGGAACGTGCCGCCGAGCATCGCGGTCAGCGCGAACGCCGACGACAGCAGCGGCAGCAGGACCGGCGAGGTCGTGACCCGGCTCGCGGCGGCGGCCGGCGTGCACAGCAGGGCCAGCACCAGCAGGGCGCCGACGACCTGGACCGCGACGGCGACCGTGCAGCCCAGCAGCAGCATGAAGACCCAGTGCAGCAGCCCGACCGGGACGCCGCGGGCCGCGGCGACGTCAGGGTCGACGCTGGCGAACATGAGTGGTCGCCAGATGACCGCCAGCACCGCGACCACGACGAAGGCGGTGCCGGCCATCAGGCTGAGGCGGTCGTCGTCGACGGCGACGATCTGGCCGGTCAGCAGGCCGAACTTGTTGGCCGAGCGGCCGTCGTACAGCGCGAGGAAGAGGATGCCGAGGCCGAGGCCGAACGGCATCAGCACCCCGATGACCGAGTTGCGCTCGCGGGCCCGCGCCCCGAGCACGGCGATCAGGGCGGCGGCGACC
>JAOPVV010000317.1 GCA_025966005.1 Frankiales bacterium | reverse complement strand
GCCCGCGCCCTGACCGACACCGGCGTGACCGTGCGGCTGCTCGACCGCGGCCGGGTCGCCGGAGGGCGGATGGCGTCGCGCCGGCTCGACGGCCGCTACGTGGACCTCGGCGCGTCGTACTTCACCGCGCGCGACGCCGAGTTCGCCGCCGTCGTCGCCGACTGGCAGGCCCGCGGGCTCGCCCGCCCGTGGACAGACGCCTTCCACGTGGCGACGCCCGCCGGCGTCGGTGAGCTCAAGACCGGGCCGGTCCGGTACGGCGCGGCCGGCGGTCTGCGGTCGCTGGTCGAGGACCTGCTGGCCGGACAGGACGTCACGCCGTCGACCGTGGTGGCCACGGTCGGTCCCGGACCGACCGTGGACGGGCAGCAGTACGACGCCGTCGTGGTCGCCATGCCGGACCCGCAGGCGCTGCGGCTGCTCGACGCCTCCCTCGTCCAGGAGCGGGCGACCATCGCCGACCGCGTGTGGGAGCCGGTGCTCGCCGTCGCCGTCGGCTTCGCGGCGCGCTCCTGGGACGTGGGGTTCGACGGCTGCTTCGTCCACGACTCCGACGTCCTGTCGTGGATCGCCGACGACGGACGGCGACGGGGGGACGGGGCGGCCGTGCTGGTGGCGCACTCGACGCCCTCGTACGCCACGACCCGCCTCGAGGACCCGCCCGCCTCCGCCGGCGAGCTGGTGGCGGCGACCCGCGAGGTGCTGGGGGTGGCGGCGGACGCGGCCTGGTCGCGGGTGCAGCGGTGGACCTGCGCCAAGCCGGCCTCCCCTCGGGACGAGCTGTTCCACCTGGGCTCTGCCGGCGTCGGGCTGTGCGGCGACGGCTGGGGCGCGTCGAAGGTCGAGGCGGCCTGGCTGTCGGGCACCGCACTGGGAACGGCGCTCGCCGCGCAGCTGGGCGCCCCGGGCCGCGCCTGAGGCGCTGTCCGCTCGATCGCGGGGCGCCCGCGGCCGTCCGCCGCGTCGACGGGCCGGTCGGACCTGACCTCCTCCGCATCGCACGGCGGGCGAACCAGGCCTAGTCAAGGGGCCGCGGTGACCTGTTGATCTCCGAAGTCGCTCCGCAGAGGCCCGGGATGCTCCTCACCACCGGCGAGCCGGTGGACCTGACGGCCGGGGCGCTGCTGCGGATGGGCTGCCCCAGCGAGCTCACCACCCTGCGGGGACCGTTCTGCGCCGCCCGTGGCTGCACCAGCACCACCACCGTCCGCACCACGTCCGACCCGGTGGGGCTCGGCAGGCAGACCGTCCCGAGGGACCTGCTCCCCCTGTGCGCCCATGACCACCACGCCCGCCACGACGACCACCGCACCCTCGAACCCCAGGATGGCCGCGGTCCCGCGCGTGACCGGCCGGTCTAGGCGTTGGCGCTCTGGGCCAGCTGCCGGCGCACGCGGGCCGGGTGGTTGCTGATGATGACGTCGACACCGATGCCGATCACGTAGTCGATGTCGGCCGGCTCGTCGACGGTGAAGCAGGCGACCCGGCCGCCGTGGTCGTGCACGCGCTCGACGTACCGCGGGTCGCTCTGCAGCACCTTCAGCTTCACGCCGGCCATGCTGACCTGCGGCGGCAGGTGACCGTCGCGGTAGCGCACCGGCACCCGGTCCATCAGGTAGACGGTCGGCAGCACCGGGGCCATCGAGTGCACCCGTCGCAGCGACGTCGGCGCGAAGCTCATGACCGTCACGCGCGAGACCGAGCGGCTCAACGGCGCGGCCAGTCCGTACTTCTCCAGCAGGTCGACGAGGGCGAGCTCGACCAGACCGCCGTACCGGGTGGGGTGCTTGGTCTCGATGTTGAGCTGCACCGGACGGCCGGTGGGGGTGGTGCTGTCGAGGGCCAGCTGCACCAGCCGCTCGAGGGTCAGGACGCTGCGGCGCTCGGGGTCCTGCTCGACCTCCTGCCACGCCGCCTCGAGCAGCGGATCGCCCTGCCCGGCCTTCCAGGAGGCGAAGTCGAGGTCCGCGAGGTCGGCCAGCTCGAGCGTCGACAGGACGCCCCGGCCGTCGGAGACCCGGTCGATGCGACGGTCGTGGACGCAGACCAGCACGCCGTCACGGGTCAGCCGGACGTCGCACTCCAGCGAGTCGGCCCCGTCGGCCAGCGCCAGCTCGTACGCCGCCAGCGTGTGCTCGGCCTGCGCCGCGGAGGAGCCGCGGTGGGCGACGACCTGCACCGCGGGCAGGGCCGAGGCAGAAGGCACGCCTCGATCCTGCCGCCGCCCCGCCGACCTGTCAGCCGGACGCGCAGGCCGGACCTCAGAGCCTGCGGCGCACCACCGGCGAGATGCCGTTCACCACGTCCACGACGGGCTCGCCGGCCAGCACCCGACGCAGGTTGGCCGTCGACTGGCCGACGATCCGCATGGCCGCCTGCACGGTCGAGCCCGCCATGTGCGGGCTCAGCAGCACGTTCGGCGCCTCGCGCAGCGCCGACGACGCGGGCAGCGGCTCGGTCGAGAAGACGTCCAGCGCGGCCGCCCCCACCTGGCCCGACACGAGGGCCGCGATCAGGGCCGGCTCGTCCACGACCTCGCCCCGGGCGCCGTTGACCAGCAGGACGCCCGGCTTGACCGCCGCCAGCCGCTCGGCCGACAGCAGGCCGCGGGTCAGCGGCCCGAGGGCGATGACGATCACCAGCACGTCGGAGCTCGCGAGCAGGTCGTCGAGCTCGGCGTAGGTGGCGGGCGCGTCGTCGTGCCGGCTGCGCGACCAGTACGACACGTCGCAGCCGAACGCGCCGAACAGCGTGGCGGCCCGGCGCCCGATCGGGCCCATGCCGACGATACCGACCTTCGAGCCGGACAGCTCGCGGCCGCCGAGCGCGGTCTGCGGCCACTCACCGCGGCGCACGGACGCGTCGCCCTCGACGGTGCGGCGCAGCAGCGCGAGCGTCGCGGAGACGCACCACTCGGCGACGCTGATGGTGTTCGCCCCGGCGCAGTTCGAGACGGGAACGCCTGCCGCAGAGAGAGACTCGAGGTCGATGCCGTCGGTCCCGACACTCGGCTGCTGCACGAAGCAGACGCGCGGACCGGCCTCGACCACGCGCAGCGACGGCGACCAGTCACCGACCACGACGTCGACGTCCGGCAGCAGGCGGGCCACCTCGTCCTGGGTGCGCTCGGCCGGCGTGACCAGCTCGACGCCCTCGGAGCCGAACAGCGACAGCAGCACCTCGGCCGGAAGCGGCGGAAGCGCCAGCACCCGCCACGGGGGCGTGCTCATGCCGTGGCCCGGGCCGGTCGGGCCGGCTCCTGGCCGCGGTCGAAGAACCCGGCGGCGGCGTACCTCGTCGTCAGCGACCACGTCGGGTAGGCGTGGATCGTCTGCGCCATCCGTCCCACGATGCTCCCGGACCTCATGGACAGCGCCCCCTCGGCGATCAGCTCGCCGGCCATCGGGCCGACAGCGGTCATCCCCACCAGCTTGCCGGTCAGCAGACCGCCGACCGGTCCGGGCACGGCGATGAGCTTGACGAACCCGTCGGTCTCGCCGGCGGTACGGGCACGGTCGCCGCGTGCGTCCCACGCCGTCGACACCATCGCCCGGTCCCCGTGCGCGGCGAAGGCCTGCGCCTCGGTCAGCCCGACGTGCGCGACCTCGGGCTCGGTGAACGTCACCCACGGCACCACCCGGTCGTCCCAGGTGCCGCGCTTCCAGGGCAGCGGACCCGCGAAGGCGTTGCGCGCCGCCAGCCGTCCCTGCTCGTCGCCGACGTGCGTGAACTGCAGCGTCGACGTGCAGTCGCCCGCGGCCCAGACCGTGTCCGCCGCGCGCAGGTGGTCGTCGGTGACGACGCCGCCCTTCTCGAGCCGGACGCCCGCCGTCTCGAGGCCCAGGCCGTCGGTCGACGGCGTGCGCCCGACCGCGACCAGCAGGTGCGAGCCCGAGACGGCCGTCCCGTCGTCGAGGTGCAGCACGGGCCCGGCCTCGACGCGGACGACCTTCGCACCGACCCGCAGCACGACGCCCTCGCGCTGGAGGACGGCGGACACCGCCTGCTGTGCCTCGGGCTCCTCGCGGCCCAGGATCGTCGGCATCCCCTCCACCACGGTGACCGCGGAGCCGAGCCGGCGGAACGCCTGCGCGAGCTCGATGCCGATCGGGCCACCGCCCAGGACGACGAGGTGGTCGGGCAGCTCACGCAGGGCGAACACGTCCTGGTTGTCGAGGTAGGGCACCGCGTCGAGCCCGTCGATCGGCGGGACGAGGGCACGCGAGCCGCTGGCGACGACCAGCCGGTCGAAGGTGACGCGTCGTCCGCCGACGTCCAGCGACGTCGGGGAGGTGACGACACCCCAGTCGGCGAGCAGATCGATGCCTTGCGAGGCCAGCAGCTCGGGCGACTCGTCCTGCTCGATCTCGGCGATGACGGCGTGCACCCGGTCCATCACCCGGGCGAAGTCGACCTCGACGGAGGTCGTGAACCCGTACGCCGCACCGGTCCTTGCGGCCTGCACCCGGCGCGCGGTCTCGAGCAGGGTCTTGCTCGGGACGCAGCCGAAGTGGGTGCAGTCGCCGCCCGGGCGCTCGGCCTCGACGAGCGCCACCCGCCGGCCCGCCTGGCGCGCGCTGCGCGCAGCACCCAGGCCCGTCGCGCCCGCACCGATCACGACCAGGTCGTAGTCCGCCATCCGGCTACTTCAGCAGACGCGACAGCCGGCGGTCGGCCAGCGGCTGCCCGCCGGTCTGGCAGGTGGGGCAGTACTGCAGGGACTTGTCGGCGAACGACACCTCGCGCACGGTGTCGCCGCAGCGCGGGCAGGGCAGCCCGGTGCGTCCGTGGACCGACAGCCCGCTCTTCTTCTCCGCCTTGAGCAACCCGGCCGCGAGGCCGTCGGCGCGCTGGACCGCGGCCCGCAGGGTGTCGACGATGGCGGAGTAGAGCCGGGCCACCTCGTCCGCACTCAGGTTCTTGGCCGGCTTGAACGGCGACAGCCCGACCTCCCACAGCACCTCGTCGCTGTAGGCGTTGCCGAGCCCGGCGATGGTGCTCTGGTCGGTGAGCACGCCCTTCACCTGGGAGCGCACGCCGGCCAGCAGAGCGGTGAACCGCTCCTCGGTGAACTCCGGCGACAGCGGGTCGACGCCGAGCCGCGCGATGCCGGGCACGGTGCTGACGTCGCGCACGACGTAGACCGCCAGCCCCTTCTTGGTGCCGGCCTCGGTGAGGTCGAACCCGCTCCCGTCGTCGAGGTGGACGCGCAGGCCGATCGGTCCCTTGCCCATCTTCGGCGGGGTCGACGGCAGCTGCTCGCGCCAGTGCAGCCAGCCGGCCCGGGCCAGGTGCACCACCAGGTGCAGCCCGGACACGTCCAGGTCGAGGAACTTGCCGTGCCGGCTGGCGCTGCTGATCTCCAGGCCGGCCAGCGACGTCGCCGGCGGGTCGTAGGTCTTCAGGACGTGGATGCCGGGCGCATCGACCCGGGCGACGACACGTCCGACCGCGCGCTGGCGCAGGAAGCCGACGAGGGCTTCGACCTCAGGGAGCTCGGGCACACCGCCACCCTGCTCGACCGCCCGGCACCAGCGCAACCGCCGGCCGGGTTAGGGTCGGGGTGACGAGAAGAGGCGACGTGTCGACCGCACTGCTCACCGACCGCTACGAGCTGACGATGCTCGACGCAGCGCTGGCCGGCGGGCTGGCCGGCCGGCGGGCCGTGTTCGAGGTCTTCGCCCGTCGACTGCCGCCGGGGCGCCGCTTCGGGATCGTCGCCGGACAGGGCCGGCTCGGCGCCCTGCTGCCGCAGGTCCGGTACGGCCCGGACGAGCTGGCCGAGCTCGGCTTCCTGCGCCCGCAGACCCGGGCCTGGCTCGACGGGCGCAGCCCGTCGGTCGAGGTGAGCGCCTACCGCGAGGGATCGGCGTACGCCCCCGGCTCGCCCGTCCTCACCGTCGAGGGCTGCTTCGGCGAGGGACTGCTGCTCGAGACGCTGGTGCTGTCGGTGCTCAACGCCGACACCGCCATCGCCTCCGCCGCCGCCCGGATGGTGCTGGCGGCGGCTGGACGCCCGCTCATCGAGATGGGCAGCCGGCGCACCCACGAGCAGGCCGCCGTCTCGGCCGCGCGGGCCGCGCACATCGCCGGTTTCGCCACCACCTCGAACCTGGAAGCCGGCCGGCGGCACGGGATCCCGACGGCGGGCACCAGCGCGCACGCGTTCACACTCGCCCACCTCAGCGAGGTGGACGCGTTCCGCGCACAGGTGGCCGTCCTCGGCACCGGCACCACCCTGCTGGTGGACACCTACGACACCGCGCAGGGCATCCGCAACGCCGTGGAGGTCGCCGGACCCGAGCTCGGCGCCGTCCGGCTCGACAGCGGCGACCCCCTGGTCGAGGTGCCGCGGGCGCGGGCGCTGCTCGACCAGCTCGGCGCGACGCGGACCCGCATCGTCGTCACCGGTGATCTCGACGAGCACCAGATCGCCCTGCTCGCAGGTGAAGCCGTTGACGTGTACGGCGTCGGCACCGCTCTCGTCACCGGATCCGGCTCTCCGACAGCCGGTTTCGTCTACAAGCTGGTGGCCATCGCGCGGGAGGACGGGCAGGAGGCACCCCTGCACCCGGTCGCCAAGACGTCGTCCGGCAAGACCAGCATCGGTGGGCGCAAGTGGGCCTATCGGCTGGACGACGGACGAGAGGTGCTGCGTCGCAGTTCTTCCGGTGCGGGTCGTCCACTGCAGGTGCCGCTGCCGACAGGCGACGACGTCGACGTCGCGCGGCGGACCTGCGCCGACGAGCTCGCGTCGCTGCCCGAGACGGCTCGGCTGCTCGAACCGGGGGGCCCGGTGTGGACCGCTACGACGGAGGAGGCGCCATGACGTGGAGCCGGACGACGGCGCTGGTCGTCGTCGACGTGCAGAACGATTTCGCCGACCCGGCAGGCGGACTCGCCGTCGCCGGTGGGGCCGAGGTCGTACCGGTCATCAACGCTGCTGTGGCCGAGGCGGTCTCAGCAGGCGCACCGGTCCGCTACACGCAGGACTGGCACCCGACCTCCGGGCCGCACTTCGCGAAGGACGGCGGTACCTGGCCTGTGCACTGCGTGCAGGGGACGTGGGGCGCCGAGCTGCACCCGGACCTCGACGTGCGCGGCGAGGTGGTGCGCAAGGGTGAGCACGGCGAGGACGGCTACTCCGGCTTCACGATGCGCGACCCGGTCACCGGGGACACGCGTGCGACGGCGCTCGCCGGGTCGCTGCGCGATGCCGGGGCGACCGAGCTCGTTGTCGTGGGTCTCGCCACCGACTACTGCGTGCGTGCGACTGCGCTCGACGGCCTCGAGCAGGGCTGGCCGGTCACCGTCCTCTGGGACGCCGTGCGGGCGGTCGACCTCCAGCCCGGCGACGGCGCCCGGGCGCGCGCCGAGCTCACGGCCAGCGGCGTCGTGATCCGTTGACGGCGGACCGGACCGAAAGCTCGCAGGAGGCCTTCCTCGCCTCCTACGACCCGCACGCGTTCCCACCGTTCGCCGTGACCGTCGACGTGGTGCTGCTGACGGTGCGCGAGCACGAGCTGTCGGTGCTGCTCGTGGAGCGCGACACGCACCCCTTCCGCGGCCGGCTCGCGCTGCCCGGCGGCTTCGTCCAGCCCGACGAGGACCTCGAGAGCGCCGCCGTCCGACGGCTCGAGCGCGAGACCGGGGTGCGCCGGAGCACGGCCCACGTCGAGCAGCTCGGCGCCTTCGGCGATCCCGCGCGGGACCCGCGCATGCGCGTCGTGTCGGTCGCCTACCTGGTCTTCGCGCCCGACCTGCCGGCTCCCGTCCCGGGTGCGCGCACGCGCTCGGTCGCGTGGGTGCCGGTCGGTGACGTCGACCCCGCGACGCTGGCGTTCGACCACGAGCAGGTGCTGGGGGCGGGCGTCGAGCGGGCGCGGGCCAAGCTCGAGTACACCCCGCTGGCAGCGGCCTTCGTCGGGGACACGTTCACCGTGGCCGACCTGCGCCGCGTGTACGAGGCGGTGTGGGGCGGCGCGCTCGACCCACGGAACTTCCACCGCAAGGTCACCGGCACGCCCGGGTTCCTCCTGCCCGTCGGGAGACCCGCACCCGTCGGTCCGGAGGGTGGCCGGCCGGCGGCGCTGTTCCGCCGCGGCGACGCGACGTCCCTGCGACCGGCGATGCTGCGACCGGGCTCGGCCTGACCCCCTGCCGCTGAGCCGTCCCCGCTGAGCAGGACGGGGCCCGGCTCCCCCTCAGAGCCGGGCCCCGTCGCCGTCAGCCGGTCGTCAGCCGGACAGCGGCCTGCGTCGAGCCAGCCGGACGGTGGCGGCGCCGGCCGCCAGCAGACCGGCCGCGACCTGCAGCAGCAGGGCGGTCTCACCACCGGTGAACGGGAGCGCAGCGGGACGGGTGACCGCGCCCGCCAGGACGTCCACGTCGGAGACCGGCGTGACGACGGCGGCCTCGTCAGGAGACGTGCCCGACACCGGCCGCGCGACGGGCGGGCTCGTCGGCTGCGCGACGGGCCGGGTCGCCGGCTGGCTGACCGGCAGGCCGACGAGGGGCGTGGCCGGGGCAGCGGGAGCCGGGACTCCGGTGGGCGGGCCGAAGACCGGCGGGGCCAGCGGGGCCTGGGCCACGGGCTGCGCCGGCGCGTCCGTCACCACGGGCGGCACGTCGGTCACGACGGGCGGGACCGCAGGCACCGGCGGCACCGGCGGGACGGGAGGGACCGGCGGGACGGGAGGCACGACGACCGTCCCGGTGTCCGACGGGGGCACGACCGGGACGACGACGGGGACGGTGCAGCCGGTGGTCAGCAGCCCTGCCCGGTCGAGGTTCTGGCCGGGGAACGTCTGCGTCACCCCGTCGCGGTCCAGGTAGGTGAAGGACGGGATCACGTCCCGGCCGTCCTGGTGGCCGTCCCCCGCGTGCCCGTTCAGGACCCCGCGCTTGCTGGGCGTGATGACCACGTAGGGGTTGGTCGCCGAGCCCGTGGCATGGCAGATGGTGACCTTCTCGCGGTTGCCGGGGTCGCGACCCGGCGCGGCACTCCCGTCGCGGCCGGGGACGACGCAGCCCGCGGCGAGCAGGGCGGTGCCTGCCGCGTCCGTGTTCTGACCGGGGAAGGTGCGGGTCTGACCGTGGTCGACGTAGGTGAACGACGGGATCACGTCCCGGCCGTCCTGGTGTCCGGCGTGCGCCCGGACGACCGCGTTCGCGTGCGGACGGAGCAGGACGTACGGGTTGCTCGCCGAACCGGTGGCGTGGCAGAGGGCCACCCGCTCGTTGCGGTTCCCACCGATCGTGGCCGTGGACGTGTCCGAGCGCTGGCCGAGTCCGTGACCGACGCCCTGGGGGCCGGCTCCAGGGAGGCGGTCGGCGCCGAACGCCGTGCCCGGTACCGCCAGCACCAGCGGGGCGCTGAGGGCGAGTGCGGTGAGGCGCCGCCCGAGGTGGTCCTGTGTCATGCGGGGTGAACTCCCGTCCGAAGGGGGGGAGGGCGCGCGGGGGCGCCCTCGAACTGGGCAGGTCGGTCTCGCCACTGGCTCCCCGGACGATCTGGCGACCGGGGCTGTCCGTGCGGGCGCAGGCGCCCGTCGGTGGGGACCGTCCGGATCGACGCTTCCTCGACACCGGGACACGGGTGCCGCGTCACCATGGGGTGACTAGGCAGGTTCATGACCCTTCGCCCCGGTCTCAACTGCGCCGGACGGAGCAATCTCGCGCTGCGCCGACCGGAGCATCGCGCATGCGCGGGACCGCCGAGGCGCTCTGAGTCTGCGGTCAGACCGCGAGCGCGCGACGACGAGCGCGTCGTCGACCCGACCTGACGCGGCCCAGCGCTGCTCCGACCAGGGCAGTCACTCGCCTCGTTCGCGGCGGCGGGCCCGGCGCTCCAGCAGGCCGAACACGACCAGCACCAGCAGCGGCACGCCGACCATGGCCGCCTCCGGCGCGCCGCCGCCGTGCGCCAGCACGACGGACGAGGACGCCAGCCCGGCGGTCATGACGACAGCAACAGGGCCAGGCCGCCGACGGTGAAGGCCACCATGACGGCGACGAGCGGTACCTGCCCGCCGGTCGGGCGGCGCGGCGCGGTGCGGACGGCCCGGTCGTGGGCGAGGACCACACCCAGCACGTGCCCCAGGACGATCGCCCCCACCTGCACGTCGGCGATGAGCGTCGGGCCGACGACGGTGTAGTCGATCGCCCGGCCGTACGTCCCGAACAGGTCGACCCCGTCCTGCCCGAACGGGTTGCTGGCCAGGATCCAGGTCGCCTGCCCGTCGAGCAGCAGCAGCGAGAAGTAGTGCGCGATCGCGTAGCCCGCGGCGATCGGGACGATCGAGTGCGCGAACAGCCCCGGCTGCACGGACGGCCGGTGGCCGGTGATGACCCCGCCGAGTGCGGTCGCGCCGACGTACAGCACGGCGGCCAGCGCGATCATGCCGAGCAGGCCGAAGGTGCCGGGGACGGCCGTCAGGTAGGCCTCGCGTCCCGGCCCCTCGATCCAGACCTGCGTGCGGGACAGCCCGTCGAAGCCGGTCGAGCCGACCAGCACCAGCACCACCGCGACCAGACCGGGCTCGACCCGGAGCCCGTCCACACCGTCGAGCGGCGAGCGCAGGACGAGCCGGCCGTCGTCGCGACGGCCCAGCGGCGACAGGCGCCCGAGCAGCGAGCTGTAGACCTCGAACCCGTCGCCCCGGGCGTACCAGCCACTGCCGAACCACAGCCCGGCGACCAGCTGCACGACGCCGTACAGCACCAGGAACACCCCGACGGTGCGCGGCTCGGACCGCTCCGGCAGCACCAGCTCGAGCCAGACGAAGACCAGCAGCGACAGCGCCCCCGGCCAGTAGCCGAGCGACGGCAGGCGGTCGGCGGCGGGCGCCGGCCCGGTGATCCTGGCCAGGCCGGCGTGCAGGGTCCGCAGCGGGTTGACGACCTTCCACACCGGACCGAGCAGCAGGCTGGCGGGGATCAGCCCGACCCACAGCGTCACGAACAGCGCGTACGGGGCGAGGTTGTCGTTCGGACCGACCGGACCGACCAGCGCGACTGCGACGACCAGCAGCGTCAGCAGCAGCACCACCGCGCGCAGCAGGCCGCGCGTGACGGCGTGGTCGACGACCGCCTGGACGGCTCGTGGCAGCGGTCGCCCCGCGGCGTCGCCCTGCAGCTTCGGCTCGCGCCAGAGCAGCACGAGGGCCAGGAAGCTGATGACGACGGCGAACCCGGCGCCGTACAGCGCGAGCGCCAGCGGCACCGGCAGGTCCGCGCGGCTGCCGACGCCGTGCGCCAGCACGTCGAGCTCGAGGACGTCGAGCGCGTGAGGAGTCACGCCGTCCTCAGCTGGAACAGCGGACGGCCCGCCTCGTGCAGCTCGACCTCGAACGAGCCGGGGAGCGTCAGGGTCAGCGGGATGTCGACGCTGCCGCCGGCCGGGACGTCGGCGTAGACGTCGTAGCCGTGAACGTGGACCTCCTCGAGCACGTCGCTCGAGATGCGCAGGACGACCTGCTCGCCCAGCGAGGTCTCGACCCGTGAGCTGTCCACCTGGACCTCACCCCCGGCGTACGTCGCGGTGATCACGCGGACGCTCGGGGACGGGCTGAGGCTCGGGCTGGGGGACGGCGCCGCACTGGCGACGGCGGACGTCGAGGGTGACGGCACCGGGACGACGGGGTCGTCGCCCGCGACGGTCTCGTTGCCGGCGCTGCAACCGGTGAGCAGCGCGGACGACAGGGCGAGCACGACGAGGACGGGACGGGCGGGCAGACGGCGGAGCGGCACGGAGTTCTCCTGACGAGCGAGGGACGGGGGACGAGCGCGGGCCCGCCCCGACGGTCGTCAGCAGGCGGGCAGCAGTCCGGCCGGAGGCCCGCGGACCGGCGCGGTCCGCAGCACCACGCGCCGGGCGGGAGCC
>JAOPVV010000313.1 GCA_025966005.1 Frankiales bacterium | reverse complement strand
CTGGTGGGCCGGGCGGTAGAAGTCGGTCGCGCGCACGACCTCGACGACGTCGGCGATCGCGTCCGTGCTCAGCAGCATGCCGCCGAGGACCGACTGCTCGGCCGGGATGTCCTGCGGCGGGGTGCGCTCGAACTCGTGCGGCGCCGAGCCACGACCGGACTGCGACGGCAGCTCCACGACCCGCTCGGACACCGCCGACCTCCACTCACGCTGGGCGACCGGACCGCCACCCACGTGGAGTTCTACCGGGGCCCACCGACAACGCCAGCAGGTCCCGGGCGAGTCGCGGCCGCCCCCTGTGGACACCGCTGGGGACAGGGTGTGGGCGGTACGGCCTGTCGCTGTGCACAACCGTGGACAACCCTGTGGACAGTCGAGCAACGGGGTCGCAACCCCCGCTCGCGACCTGCCCACACCTGTGTGCGCAGCCTGTGGACGAAGAAAGTCGGGCCCTCGCGGCGCTCTCACCCGAGCGGGTGATCATGAACCGGGTCAGGCGGGGCGGCGTGCGCGCAGGCGTCCGACGCCGTAGAGCAGCGCCGAGACCGCGAACAGCACGGCGGTGATCGTCAGCCAGCGGCCCAGGAAGACGTCCTGCCCGAGCCCGGCCTTGGTGCGGAACTGGCCCTCGGAGCGCTGCAGGACGGCCGGCGCCCACACCAGCAGCAGCAGCGCTGAGGCCATCGCCGGCACCCGCACGTGGTTGAGCGCGCCGACCCGGGCCAGCGGCCGCAGCAGCCGGTCGGCCAGCGCCAGCAGCGGGCCGAGCACGAGGTCCCAGACGACGGCGACGGCCACGAACCACACGCCGATCCGGACCATCACCGGCAGGTCCGCCTCGACCGAGAGCCGCCAGACGGTGAAGCCGGTGAGCGCGAAGCAGAGCAGCAGCACGACCAGGTGCCCGGGGTGCGCGCCGTACCGCCGGGCGAACCGCGAGCTCACGCCGACCCCCCGAAGACGAGGGTGCGGACCCACTTGGTGTTCCGCACGCCGGGCGCGGCGGGGACGATGATCCGCGCGGGGAAGCCGTGGTCGAGCGAGAGGTCGACGCCGTTGACCTTCAGCGCCAGCAGCGTCCGGGCGGCGCGCACCTGCCGGCCGGACAGCGTGTGCGTGGAGAAGGCGCCGCCCTTCTGCAGCGACTCGACGAAGACCGACTCCTCGTCGGCGCCGCCGACCAGCGCGGCGAGCTCGCGCAGCCGCACACCCGTCCACCGCTGGGAGGTCGACCACCCCTCCACGCACGCGATCGGCAGCTCCTCGCTGACCATCGCCATCGACAGCAGCTCGTCGCGGCGCAGCACGACCGTCCCGGACGGTCCGACCAGCGTCAGCCGCCAGGCCGACCCGGTCTCGGCCGGCTCGATCCGGGTCTCACCGAAGGTGGTGTTGACCTGGAAGTCGTTCGGCCCGTCGCCGTAGGACTGGCCGCGGGGCGAGAGCAGCGCGGTCGGCCGCAGCGGGTCGACGCTCTGGCCGACCGACAGCGCGAGCAGGCCCAGCGAGCCGCCGCCGACGACCGCCAGCGCGCCGCGGCGCGACATCGTCGCCGGCAGCGGGTCGGGGGAGACCAGGTGGTCGGCGTCGCGCGGCTCGGCCACGGTGTCCTTCGTCGACACCCGCATCTCGGCCACGAACGAGCGGCTGCGCAGTGACCGCACCATCACCGGCAGCTTGAGCCCGACGTGCGCGGCGAACGCCGCGATGAAGACCCAGGCGGCGTAGAAGTGCCCGGTGTAGAAGGAGAAGCCCCAGGCGTAGTCGTACTGGACGTTCATCACGCCGGTGACCATCAGCAGCAGGATGCTGCCGACGATCAGCAGGATCGACAACCGCTCCAGCGCCTTGGCCGGTGACGCGACCGGCGGCCACTCGAACAGCTTCGGCGCGACCGACCACAGCTTGGCCAGCACCACCGGTACCAGCGCGATGCCCAGCAGCACGTGCGTGCCCTGGTTCACCCGGTAGAGCCAGGCCGGGGAGGTCGGCCAGGTGAACAGGAAGAAGGCGAGGGCGCCGCGGCCCGGCGTCTGCTCGTTGCTGCCGCCGAGGCGCGGGTCGTAGGCGGCGTAGCTGAGCAGGCCGGTGACGATCAGGACCAGCAGCCCGACGAGCAGGACGAGCGCGAGCACGGACGTCAGCCACGGGCCGCGCAGCGGGCTGCGCCAGGACCGCTCGCGGAAGGGACCGCCCGGGCCGTGCCGGACGACGTGCTCGACGCGACCGCGCAGTCCGGTCGGCGAGGTGTCGGCAGTGGCGGTCATGCGGGTCCGTCCGGTGCAGGGGAGGCGCCGCGGCTGCGGCCGTGCGCAAGAGGTTCGGCGCGGGGGCACCAGAGGTTCGCCGGACGGCAGTGGTCGGGGGCTGTGTCCGCCGTCACGACGACCGCACCGAACCGGACACCCACCGGGTGCGAAGGACTGGCGAGATCGACCCCAAACGTGCGGGAGCTCCCCCGCACCTCGAAAGGAGCCCCACCACCATGCTCTCCCTCAAGAAGAAGTCCGCGGTCCTGGCCCTCGCCGCCGGCCTGACGCTCGGCCTCGCGGCCTGCGGCAGCAACGACGAGGAGGTCGGCAGCGAGCCGTCCGCCGCCGCCAGCCCCGTCGCCGCGCTCACCGAGCTCACCGGCACCTCGACCGCCGTCACGCTCGACGCCGGCTTCGTCGAGGGCATCACCGGCCTGGGCCTGACGCCCGCCACGATCGGTGGCGCCACCCTCGACGCCGCGACCGGCGTGCTGTCCTTCCCGATCACCGGTGGCAACGCCACGTACTTCGACCCGGCCTCGGGCGTCACCCCCTTCGTCACCGGCTCCATCGAGCACGAGGGCTCCGGCCTGCAGCTCACCGGCGGCGGCAAGGTCGTCAAGCTCGAGGACTTCGTCGTCGACCCGGGCACCAGCACCCTCACCGGCAAGGTCACCGTCGACGGTGCCGTCGCCTTCGAGTCCGCCCCGCTGTTCTTCCTCGACGGCTCGACCCTGATGCCGCTCGACACCACCTCGACCCCCGGCTCCGCCGTCCTCGAGGGCACCACCGTCAGCCTCACCAAGGAGGCCGCTGAGGCCCTCAACGGCGTCTTCGGCACCGACGCGCTCGCCGAGTTCTTCAAGGTCGGCGTCGCGAAGATCACGCTGGAGCTCCCGGCCAGCTAGTCACACCCGCACGTCCACCGACGGCCCGGTCAGCTCACGCCGGCCGGGCCGTCGGCGTTCCACCAGCACGACGGCGAGCAGGGCGGCGGCGAAGCACAGGCTGCCGGTGCGGGTCGCGGACGGCGACGAGCCGCCGGGGACGACGGCGAAGAACACCGGGTAGGCGGCGGCCGGCACGGCCAGCCAGACCGGACGTCCGGCGAGCACGGCCAGCGCCGCGAGCGGCAGGCCGTACCAGGGCTGGACGGGCGTGGCGACCAGCAGCGCGGCGCCGAGCAGCAGCAGTGCGGCCGACGCGTGGTCCGGGTCAGGACGGCGCACCCGGCGCAGGACGACGACCGCCACCGCCAGTCCGATCGCCCCGGCGACGGCCGTGGCCAGGCTGCCGTCCAGCCCGAACGGGGCCAGCAGCAGGTAGCGGTCGCCCGAGCCGTAGTCCTCCTCGGCGAGGTACCCGGGCAGGAAGCCGAACACGTCGCCGCCGAGCGCCAGCAGGTGCGGCACGTAGCTGACGACGCAGACGGCCGCGAAGGCGCTGAGCACGCGGACGGGTCGGCGTCCGAGCAGCACCGGCAGCAGCAGCGCCGGGTAGAGCTTGACCATCGTGGCCAGACCCAGCGCGACCCCTGACAGCGCCGGGCGGCGTCCGGCCCAGGCCACCGCGGTGACGAGGCAGACGGTCGCGAGCGCGTCGACGTGGCCGTTCTGCACCGCCTCGAGCACCGCGACCGGGCTCCAGGCATAGACCGCGACCCAGCGCGGGTCGCGGCTGCGGGCCAGCAGCAGCCGCCACAGCAGCACGACGGTCGCGAGGTCGGCGAGCAGGGAAAGCAGCTGCCAGCCGAGGTCGCGCAGCTCGGACGCGCCGAGCGCGTGGCCGGCCAGGAACCACAGCTGAGCCACCGGCGGGTAGATCGTCCGCACCGACGGCCGGTTGATGACCGTGCAGCCGGGCTCCTTGCCGCGGCGCTCGCACTCCGCGTCGTCCGGGAACAGCCAGTCGGTGCGCAGGTCGGCGAGCTCGGGCGCGGTGGGCGGGTGGCGGTACGGGTCGACGCCGGACGCCTGCACCTGGCCGTCCCAGGCGTAGCGGTAGAGGTCGTCGCTCAGCGGCACGACCGGGCTGAGCGCCACCAGCCGCAGCGCGACGGTGCCGAGCAGCACCAGGCCCAGCCCGGTCCGGACGCTGGTGCGGCCCAGGCACGCGATCGCGACGGCCCAGGCCAGCCACCACACCATGATCTCGACGAGCAGCCGGTCGTGATTGCCCAGGATGCTCATCTCCTGGGTCGTCCGGTAGGCCATCGCCGTGCCCAGCGCGAGCGCCCCGGCAGTCCCGGCGGCCCAGGCCCTGCTCCGTCGCCCGCTGCTCACCCGTGGGAGCCTGCCCTACGCCGGCACGGCGCCGCGGGACGCCGGTGTGCCACCGGTGTGACCGGGTCGTCGTGAACCGGCCCGGCCGACGGGCCGAACCTCTGCTCGACCGCTCTTCGCAGGACAGCGTCCGCGACCTGACCCCCGACCCCGGCAGGAGGCACCACGTGCTGCCGCTCGGCGATCCCGCGCACGCCCCCGCGCACGCTTCCGACCAGGCCCGCACCAGCACCGACCCCGCCGAGCTGCTCGCCACCTGGGTCGCCGAGACGGCCGGGGGCACCGACGACCTCAAGCCGCGCCTGCTCCGGCTGGCCGACGGCCACCTCGTCCCGCTCGACGTCGCGCGCTGGTCCGGCCCGGTCGACGCCGCCGACGAGAGCCTGCTGGCCCGCACGGCCGGCGCGGTGCTCGACGTCGGATGCGGTCCCGGTCGCCTGACCGCCGCGCTGCACCGGCGCGGTGTCGACGTCCTCGGGCTCGAGCTGGTGCCGTCGCTGCCCGTGCTCGCCCGGGCCGCCGGCGCGCCCGTCGTGCTCGGCGACGTGTTCGGCAGCGTCCCGCGCACCGGCGAGTGGGACACCGTGCTGCTGGCCGACGGCAACGTCGGCATCGGGGGCGACGCGGCCGTGCTGCTGCGCCGCGCCGCCTCGCTCGTCCACCCGACCGGCCGCGTGCTGGTCGAGCTCAGCCCTGGCGGGCAGCCCGCCTCCGGGCCGGTCCGGCTCGAGGGCCTGGGCTGCACGAGCGCCTGGTTCCGCTGGGCCCTGCTCGGCCGGGC
>JAOPVV010000288.1 GCA_025966005.1 Frankiales bacterium | reverse complement strand
ACCGCCCGCTCGCCCTGGCTGGCCGCCGCGGTGTCGGCCTCGCCGGAGCGGCCGGCCTCCGGCCGCAGCGCCAGCGTCGAGGCGGCGAACTGCGCGGCGGCGGCGTGCCGACGGGCCCGCTCGGCTTTGGCGAGCCCGGCGTACGCGACGTCGCGCACCAGCGTGTGACCGAAGCGCAGGCTGCCGTCCTCGGGGTCGAGCACCAGCAGCTGGCGGTCGACGAGGACGTCGACGGCCGCCCGCACGACGTCGGGGTCGCCGTGCCCGCTGGCGCGTCCGACCGCCTCGAGGCCGTCGAGACCGAGCCGCAGGCCCAGGACGCCGGCGTCGCGCAGGACCCCCTTGGACGCGCCGTCGAGACCGTCGATGCGGGCGGCGAGCACCGCCTGCACCCCGGCCGGCAGCAGCCCCTCCGGCAGCTCGCGCGACAGCACCCACCGCTCGCCCCGGCGCACCAGCGCGCCCCGGTCGACGAGCAGGTGCAGCAGCTCGGCCAGGAAGAACGGGTTGCCCTGGGCGCGGGACACCAGCGCCGCGCGGACGTCGTCGTCGAGCTCGGCGTGCGGCGCCCCGAGGTGGGCGCGCAGCAGCCGCTCGGTCGCGACGTCCTCCAGCGGCAGCAGCGGCAGCAGCTCGACATCGGGCAGCCGCGCCCACCAGCCGGGCTCGAGGTCGAGCATGTCCGGGCGCCCGACGCCGAGCAGGAGAACCTGGCCGCGGGTCTGGGAGATGACGTCGAGCAGCCCCTCGAGCATCTGCGGCGTCGCCCAGTGCAGGTCGTCGAGCACCAGCAGCAGCGGCCCGTCCTGGCCGAGCGCGGTGAGCAGCGCGGCGACGGCCGCGCGCACCTGGTCGCCGCCCTCCGGGGCACCGGGGGTGGCGGTCTCGCGGGGTCCGACGACCTGCTCGGCCTCGAGCCCGAGCAGCGTGCGCAGCCGCTCGCCCATCGCCCGCGGCACCGCGGAGGAGTAGGCCGGGTGCTCGAGCCGGGCGACGGTGCGCTCGACCCGGTCGCGCGCGGTCGCCGCGTCGTCGGACTCGTCGATGCCGCAGGCCGTCCGCACCAGGTCGGCGAGCGCGGCCAGGTCACGGCCCTCGCCGTAGGGCGCGCAGCGTCCCCACAGCACGCGCGCGCCGGGCAGCTCACCGACGAACCGGGAGAGCTCCTGCGCCAGCCGGGTCTTGCCGACCCCGGCGTCGCCGGACAGCAGGACGGTGCGCGGGTGCCACCGCTCGCCGACCTCGACGACGCGGCCGACCAGCAGGCCGAGCTCGGCCTCGCGTCCGATGACGGGGGCCTCGTCGCCGAGACCCAGCCGGCTCGCGGAGGCCGGACGCAGCCCGACCAGCTCGTACGCCACGACCGGCTCCCGCTTGCCCTTCAGGCGCAGCGGCGGCAGCGCGCGCCAGGAGCCGACCGACATCGTCGCCAGCGCGGTGTCGCGGCCGGCGTAGACGGCCCCGACGCCGGCGACGTCCGACAGCCGCGAGGCGGTGTTCACGGTGTCGCCAATGACGGTGTAGCTCAGGTGGGCCTGCACACCGGCGAGCACCTCGCCGGTGTTGAGCCCGACGCGCAGGCCGAGCCGGCGGCCACCGCCGCTCTCCTCCTCGACGACGCGGCGCACGGCGCTCTGCATCCGGGCCGCGGCGCGCACCGCCCGCTCGGTGTCGTCCTCGTGCGCGGTCGGGGCGCCGAAGACGGCCATCAGCCCGTCACCGGTGAGCTTGTCGACGTGCCCGCCGAACTCGGCCACCGCCTGCGCGAGCGTGGCGAGCACCCGGTCGGTGACGACGCCGACGCGCTCGGGGTCGAGGTCCTCCGACCAGCTGGTGAAGTCCGACAGGTCGCCGAACAGCACGGTGACGACCCGGCGCTCGGCCTCGAGGTCGGGGCCGGGGACGTCGGGCAGCGCGGTGCCGCAGTGGAAGCAGAAGCGGGCCGCCGGGACGGTCGGCGTGCCGCAGACCTGGCAGCTCATCGCGAGGCGCGCAGGTGGTCGAGCTGGGCCATGACCGACAGCCGGGCGGCCGGCCACAGCGCGGGGTCGACGTCGGCGTACACGGTCCCGACAACCTCGTCGGGGGTCAGCGCCCCGTCCTCGAGCGCCGCCCGGACCTGGTCGAGCCGGGCCTCGCGGTGGCGCAGGTACTGCTCGGCCACCACCCCGGCACTGGCCAGCTCGGGGCCGTGGCCGGGCAGGACGGTCAGGTCGCCGAGCTCGCGCAGCCGCCGCAGCGAGGCGAGGTAGTCGCCGAGAACGCCGTCGGGGTGCGCGACGACCGTCGTGCCCCGACCGAGGACGGTGTCGCCCGTCAGGACGGCGTCCTCGAGCAGGAACGACAGCGAGTCGCCGGTGTGGCCGGGGGTGTGCAGCACCCGCAGCTCGAGCCCGCCCGCGGCCACCACGTCACCCTCGCCGAGGCCCTCGGAGCCGAGGCGGTGCGCCGGGTCGAGCGCGCGGACGGGCGCCCCGGTCAGCTCGGCGAGCCGGCGGGCCCCCTCGCTGTGGTCGAGGTGGCCGTGGGTCAGCAGCACGACCTCCACCGGTCCCTGCCCGGCGACCAGCGCCAGGTGCTGCTCGTGGAGCGGGCCGGGGTCGACGACGATGCAGCCGGGAGCGCCCGGCGCCCGCAGCACCCAGGTGTTGGTGCCCTCGAGCGTCATCGGCGACGGGTTCGGGGCGAGCACCACCGACGCGACGTCCGAGACCCGGCGCGGCTCCACGGCTCAGGCGGGGTAGCCGGCGTCGCCGGGCAGCAGGAAGGCCACCGAGTCGTCGTCGGCCACGACCAGCTTCGGCAGCACGGGGCGGATGGTGCGCTCGGCCGCGAGCGCAGCGTCGACCTCCGCGAAGGCCGCAAGGTCCTGCAGGGCGACCGCGGTCGGCGGGAGCATCCGGAGCCCCTGCTCGAGCGCGTCGGCCGGGCGGACCCAGACGCGCTGGTCGGCCTCGCCGCCCACCTCGCGGCAGACCTGCCCCGCGGGCATCCGGGCGAGGAAGAAGCGGGTGTCGAAGCGCTTGGCCTCGACCTCCGGGGTGATCCAGTGCGCCAGCGGGCGCAGTAGGTCGGTCCGCAGCACCAGCGAGCGCCGGGCCAGCAGCTCGGACAGCGAGTGTTCGCGCGCCTCGAGAGCGGCCCGCTCGGCCTCCCACTCGTCGGTGCTGACGTCGGCGAGCACCTCGTCGGCGGACGGCCCGGCCAGCAGGACGCCGGACTCCTCGAAGGTCTCGCGGACCGCGGCGCACACGAGGGCCCGGGCGAGCGGCTCGTCGACCCCGAAGTGCGCGGCCCAGGCAGCCGCGGACGGTCCGGCCCAGGCGATGTCGGCGGTCGCGTCGGCCGGGTCGACCGAGCCGCCGGGGAAGACGTGCATGCCGCCCGCGAAGGCCATCCCCCGGACCCGGCGCAGCAGGTAGACCTCGGGACCGCCGGGGGCGTCGCGCAGCAGCGCGATGGTGGCGGCGTCCCGCGTGCCAACGGCCGTGATCAGCCCGTCGCGCAGCATCCGGGCGCGCTCGAACAGCTCGGGAGGCGGACCGCCGGTGCTCATCTCAGGCCACCTCGACGACGAGCTCCACCTCGACCGGGGCGTCGAGCGGCAGCGCCGCCACCCCGACGGCCGACCGGGCGTGGCTGCCGGCGTCGCCGAAGACCTCGCCGAGCAGCTCGGACGCGCCGTTGACGACACCGGGCTGGCCGGTGAAGTCGGGCGTCGAGGCCACGAAGCCGACGACCTTGACGACGCGGACGACGCTGTCGAGCCCGACGAGGGCGTCGATCGCGGCCAGGCCGTTCAGGGCGCAGGTGCGGGCGAGGTCCTTGGCCTGCTCGGCGGTGACGAGCGCGCCGACCTTGCCGACGAGGTGCAGCTGGCCGTCGACCATGGGCAGCTGGCCGGAGGTGAAGACCAGGTTCCCGGTGCGCACAGCCGGCACGTAGACCGCGACCGGCGGCACGACCGCAGGCAGCTCGAGGCCGAGCTGGAGCAGCCGGTCGGCGACGCTCATGCGCCCTTGGGCCGCTTGAAGTAGGCGACCAGCTGGTCACCGCCGCCGGGACCGGGCACGACCTGCACGAGCTCCCAGCCGTCCTCTCCCCAGTTGTCGAGGATCTGCTTCGTCGCGTGGACGAGCAGGGGGACGGTCGCGTACTCCCACTTCGGCATGGGCCGATGCTAGGGGCTACCCCTCCTGCCCGGTGTCGGCCAGCCGCCTGCGCACGATCCGCCGGCGCTCGGCCTCGTTCAGGCCGCCCCAGATGCCGTGCGGCTCCTGCACGTCCAGCGCGTACTCGAGGCACTGCGCCCGCACCTTGCAGGCCCCGCACAGCGCGCGCGCCGCGCTCTCACGGACCTGCTTGTCCGACTTGCTCTCGACGTGCGAGGGGGCGAAGAAGTGCACGGCGTTCTTGCTGCGGCACTGCGCGTCGACCCGCCACACGGGTTGCGTGAGGCGGTCGACGACGAGGCGGGGGCTGCTCATGGGGGCTCCGCGTGCGGGTCAGGGAGAGACGGTATGTGAATACTCACACCCCCAAGGGTTCGCCGCTGTACCACCGATTCCTCCTGGCAGGGGACGAGTCGTGTCCGCCGCATAGGGTCGGGGCGTGGACTCCCTCGTCGGACTCGTGCTCGTCCTGGTCCTGCTCGTGCTGCTCGCCGTGGTCGGGGTGGTGCTCGTGAGCGTCCTGCGGCGCCGCAAGCGCGACCAGGGGCTGGCCGAGCGGGCGCGCACCGTCGACCCGATGGGCCCGGGCCCGCTGACGTCCGACCCGCGCACCCTCAAGCCCGGCGACGTCGTGACGCTGTCCGGCGAGACGGGAGACTTCGTCGTGCGCGGCACGCTGGCGCTGACCGAGGACGGCTACCGCTGGAAGGAGCACCTGCTCGACGGCTCCACGGCGGCCGGCGAGCGGCGGCACTGGCTGTCGGTCGAGGAGGACGAGGGCGGCCTCGAGCTGGTCCTGTGGGACCGCGTCGCCGGCTCCGACCTGACGCCCGACAGCAAGGAGGTCGCTCACGCCGGCACCGCCTTCCAGCGCGACGAGCGGGGCCGCGCCCGCTACGCCTCCACCGGGACCACCGGTGCGGCCGAGTCCGGCGAGATGGAGTACGTCGACTACCTGCCGGCCGACGGCGGCCCTGCCCGGCTGGGCTTCGAGCGGTTCTCCGCGGGCGGGTCGTGGGAGGTCAGCTCGGGGCGCGTCATCTCCCTCGAGAGCCTCACGATCCTGCACAGCTGACGTGCGGGAGTCCTGACGTGCTGGCCCCCCTCGCCGTCCCCTTCGTCGACGCCCGCGCGTCGGCGCTGTCGTGGTGGCTCGGTGACGACGCCCCGGCACCGCTGGCCTCGCTGGTGCTGACCGGCTCCACCGGCTCGCTCGAGCTGCGCCTGCTCGGCGCCTCGCACCACGTCGTGGCCACGACCGGCGCGGCACGCTGCCCCGAGGTCGTCGCCTGCGGGGTCCGCGACGACGCGCTGCCCGCCCGCCACGACGGCCCCGTCGGCGACGCGGCCTACCGCTTCACCAGCGCCACCCGGTCGTACGCGCCGGCCGCGCTGGGCCG
>JAOPVV010000248.1 GCA_025966005.1 Frankiales bacterium | reverse complement strand
GCCTGGGCCGCAGCGGCGACGCCGTCCGCGCCCTGCAGCAGCGGCTGCGCGACCGCGGCTGGCGGATCGAGGTCGACGGCACCTTCGGCCCGCGCACCGCGGCCGTCGTGCGCGACTTCCAGCGGCGTCGCGGGCTCGAGGCCGACGGCCTGGTGGGCCCGCTCACCCGCTCCGCGCTGGGCTGAGCCGGCGCCCGCCCTCCGTCGTCGACTCCGCTGTCCACAGTGTGGACAACTGCTGGGGAGAACTACACCGGTGTCATCCGGTCAGGACGAGGACCTCAGCGCCACTGCGTGGAGAGCGCGAAACCGCCGATGATGAAGGCGAACCCGACGAGCAGGTTCCAGTTGTCCAGGCCCGAGACGAGCGGCATGTCGCCCTGGGTGATGTAGAACACGACGAGCCACAGCACGCCGATGCCGAACAGGGCGAGCATGAGCGGTGCGAGCCAGACCGGGCTCGGGCCCTTCTTCCGGGTGACGCCGGCCGCCTTGGGCGCGACGTACTCCTTCTTCCGCTTCTTGGACTCGGGCACGGCCACTCCGTTCGGTCGTCGGCGGGGAGCTGGTCGGCGGGGGTCGCCGGGCGGTCGTACCGGGATCCGCCGTCGGCATCCCGGCCAGGCGGTTAGCGTAGCGGCGGAGCGTGCTCGTCGGCGCCAGGACGACGTCGGCGACAGGACGGACGGGAGGCACGGTGCGCACCTGGACCGTCCTCGTGCCGCTGACGGCCCTCGGCGCCGGTCTGCTGTTCGCGACCAGCGCCTCGACCGCGCAGGGCACCGACCTGCGTGCGGACCGCCGCCTGCAGCTGACCGAGCTGATCTCCCGCGAGCGCGCCGACGTCCAGCGCACGGAGCGCGAGGCGGCTGAGCTGCGCGCGACGGTCGCCGAGACCGCCGACCGGGTCGCCGCGGCCGACTCGCGGGTGCAGCGGGCGACCGCCCCCCGCGAGCTCGAGATCGCCGCAGGGCTGGTGCCGGTCAGCGGGCCGGCGGTCACCGTCTCGCTCGACGACGCACCCCGGCGCAGGGGGCGCCCGACGACCGGTGACCCCGACGACCTCGTGGTGCACCAGCAGGACGTCCAGTCGGTGGTGAACGCGCTGTGGGCCGGCGGCGCCGAGGCGATGACGCTGATGGGCCAGCGGGTCGTGTCGACCAGTGCCGTGCGCTGCGTCGGCAACACCGTCGTCCTGCACGGCCGCGTCTACAGCCCGCCGTTCGTGGTCACCGCCCTCGGCGACCCGGCCGCGCTGCGGGACGCTCTCGACGAGGAGCCGGGCGTGGCCCTGTTCCGCGAGTACGTCGACCGGTTCGGCCTCGGCTACGACGTGCGCACGTCCGCGTCGCAGACCCTGCCGGCCTACGACGGCCCCCTCGAGCTGCCCAGCGTCGCCCGCAGGCCGCTGCCGTGACCCGAGCGCGGACGGCGGGCGACGTGGTCAGGACCTTCCTGCGCGGGCTCGGCCAGACGATGATCACGCTGGGCGTGGTGGTCCTGCTGTTCTGCGTCTACGAGCTGCAGGTGACCGGGCTGGTCACCGCCCGCGCGCAGGACCAGGCCAACGCCCAGCTCGACCGCACCTGGTCCGAGGCGCCCCGGCAGGTCGTGCCGGGGCAGACGACGCCGAGCCCGGGCGCCAGCCCCGCTCCGGCGTCGGTCACGCCGATCCGTGGCGACGCCTTCGCCCGTCTGCACGTGCCGGCGCTCGAGGGCTACGAGCCGAAGGCGCTGTTCGAGGGCGTCTCGACCGCGGTGCTCAAGAAGGGGCCGGGCCACATCCCCGGCACCGCCCTGCCGGGGGAGGTCGGCAACGTGGTGCTGTCCGGCCACCGGACCACCTACGGGTCGCCGTTCAACCGGTGGGCCGAGCTGCGGGTCGGCGACGAGGTGGTCCTGGAGACCCGCGACGGCTGGTTCACCTACCGCATCACCGGCTCGAAGGTGGTCGCGCCGACCGCGGTCGAGGTGACGTACGCGGTGCCGGGCGACCGGCGGGCGACTCCCACCAGGCGGCTGCTCACGATGACCACCTGCAACCCCAAGTACTCCGCGAAGGAGCGCCTGATCGTGTCGGCCGAGCTGAGCGCCTCGAGCAAGAAGTCCGACGGCCTGCCGGCCGCTCTCGCGGGCCGGGGCTGAGGTGTACGGCTGGATCTGGCGCACCCTGCCGGGCGGGCTGGCCGGCAAGCTGCTCGGCTCGCTGCTGCTGCTGACCGCCGTCGTGCTGCTGCTGTTCTTCGTCGTCTTCCCGGCCGTCGAGCCGCTGCTGCCCTTCTCCGACGTCACGGTGGAGCCGGCTCCCGAGGGCTGAGCCGGCCCACGTGAGACCCTGACCGGCGCCGCGCTCGAGCGCCGCTCCGATCGGAGGATCGTCGTGCCCCGCCCCGCTCCGCAGTCCCGTCGTCCGGCCGCGACGAGGGCGACGAGCAGCCCGTACGCCGCGCGTCCGTGGCTGGCCGGCTACCCGGACGGCGTGCCGGCCGACTTCGACTTCCCGGTCGTCCCCCTGACCCGCCTGCTCGACGACGCGTCGTCGTCGTTCCCCACCCGCACGGCGCTGGTCCACCTCGGCACCACGCTGACCTACCGCGAGCTGAAGGACGCCGTCGACCGGTTCGCCGGCGGCCTGGCCAGGCTCGGCGTCGGCGCCGGCGACCGGGTCGCGATCGTGCTGCCGAACTGCCCGCAGAACGTCATCACCTTCTTCGCCGTCCTGCGGCTGGGCGCCGTGGTCGTCCAGCACGACCCGCTGCACACCGAGGCCGAACTGCGTCACCAGCTCGCCGACTGCGGGGCGACCGTCGTCGTCTGCCTGGACCGGGTGCACGCGGCCGTCGCCGCCGTCCGCTCGTCGACCGCCGTGCGGCACGTCGTCGTCACGTCACTGGCCGACCACCTGCCGGCCACCGCCCGCGCGAGGCTGCGACTGCCGCTGCCCTCGTCGCGCCGCGCGCGCTCCGAGCTCACCGCCCCGGTGCCCAAGAGCGCTGCCGTCGTGCGCTTCTCGTCGCTGCTGAAGGGCGAGCCGGCGCGACAGGCGGCGGTCGACCCGCTCGTGGACGTCGCGCTGCTGCAGTACACCGGCGGCACCACGGGGGCGTCCAGGGGAGCGGTGCTCACCCACCACAACCTGGTGAGCAACGCCTACATGAACCGGCTCTGGGACACGACCGCCACCGCCGGGCAGGAGGTCGTGCTCGCAGTGCTGCCGCTGTGCCACGCCTACGGTCTGACGGTCTGCATGAACGCCACCGTGCTGCTCGGCGGCACGCTGGTGCTGCTCCCGCGCTTCGACGTCGGACAGGTGCTCGCGGCCGTCGACCGCTGGAGGCCGACGATGCTGCCCGGCGTCCCGCCGGTCTACCGGGCGCTGGCCGACGACCCGCGCACCCGCGACCACGACCTGCGCTGCCTGCGGATCTGCGTGTCCGGGGCGGTGGCGCTGCCGGTCGACGAGCAGCAGCGCTTCGAGAGCCTGACCGGTGGACGCCTCGTCGAGGGCTACGGGCTGACCGAGGCCTCGTCCACGCACTGCAACCCGCTGTCGGGCGAGGGCCGCCCCGGTTCGATCGGGCTCCCGCTGCCCGGGACCTCCTGCAAGGTCGTCGATCCCGAGGACCCGTCGCGCGAGGTCGAGGTCGGGCGGCCCGGCGAGCTCGCGGTCAAGGGCCCGCAGGTCTTCCGCGGCTACTGGGGCGACGAGGACGCCGAGGGCGTGTTCACCGACGACGGCTACCTGCTGACCGGGGACATCGCGGTGATGGACGAGGACGGCTGGTTCTCGCTGGTCGACCGCAAGGAGGAGCTGGTCGTCTCGGGCGGCTTCGCCGTCTACCCGTCCGAGGTCGAGCACGTGATCTCGCGCCTGCGCGGCGTCGCCGACGTCGCGGTCGCCGGCGTGCCGGACGCCTACCGCGGCGAGAGCGTCAAGGCGTTCGTCGTCCGCGATCGGCGCACCGAGCTGACCGCGTACGACGTGCTCGACCACTGCCGGGAGTCGCTCAGGGCCCACGAGGTGCCCCGGTCGGTCGAGTTCTGCGACGACCTGCCGCGCAGCCCGGTGGGCAAGGTGCTGCGCCGGGTGCTCGTCGAGCAGGAGCGCGCGCGGATCGCCCGCGAGGCCGAGCCTCCGCCCGGCTCGACGCCGGGCGGACGAGCACCGCGGAAGAGGCCGCCCGTCGCCGGACGTTCGGGTACGACGTGACCCGCATCCTCGTCATCGACAACTACGACAGCTTCGTGTTCAACCTGGTGCAGTACCTCGGCCAGCTCGGTGCCGACACCGTCGTGCTCCGCAACGACGAGCTGGCCCCTGCCGACGTGGAGCACTACGACGGAGTGCTGCTCTCGCCCGGACCGGGCGCCCCCGAGGACGCCGGAGTCAGCGTCGAGGTCGTCGGCGAGTGCGAGACCCGCGGCATCCCCCTGCTCGGCGTGTGCCTGGGGCACCAGGCAATCGCGGTCGCCCACGGCGCCGTCGTCTCGCGCGCGCCCGAGCTGCTGCACGGCAAGACCAGCGAGGTCGAGCACCAGGGCGCCGGTGTCCTGCACGGACTGCCCTCGCCGTTTACCGCCACCCGCTACCACTCGCTCGCCGTCGAGCCGGACACGCTGCCCGCGGAGCTCGCCGTCACCGGCCGCACCGCCGGGGGCGTGGTGATGGCCCTGCGACACCGCGACAAGCCCGTCGAGGGCGTGCAGTTCCACCCCGAGTCGGTGCTGACGCAGGGCGGCCACCTGCTGCTCGCCACCTGGCTGCGTCAGTGCGGTGACACCGGGGCGGTGGCGCTGGCCCCGGCCCTGGCCGAGCGGGTCGAGACGACCCGCCTCGCCGCCTTCGGCTGAGCCTGGACGCCCGCCCCGTGGCGCTGCGCCGTGGCGCTACGCCGTGGGGGACGGTGCCGGCGAGGGCTCCGCAGGGGCCGGCGACGGCGA
>JAOPVV010000220.1 GCA_025966005.1 Frankiales bacterium | reverse complement strand
GGTCGCCGTCACCAGCTGCTCGACGATCCACAGCCCGAGCCCGGTCGTGCCGTCCCGTTCTCCCAGGCTCACGTACTTCTGTGTGACGAGGTGCTCCTGGCCGGCTGGGAGACCAGGGCCGCGGTCGACCACCTCGGCGAGCAGGTGCTGGTCGCGCACCCTCACCGACAATCCCACCGACCCTGCGGTCCCGCCGTGCTTCGCGGCGTTCTCCAGCAGGTTGGTCAGGATGCGGCGGACCTGCTGCTCGTCGCAGCGGACGCGGATCTGCTCGACCGACACCTCGGCCGCACCCGTCAGCCCGGCGGCGTCGACGGCCGAGGTGGCGAGCTCGTCGAGCGACACGTCGCGCACCCGCGCCGTGCCGCGCGGGTCGCCCGTCGTGACGGCCAGGACGGCGACCTGGTCCAGCATCTGCGTCAGGTGGCGGGCATGGGCTGCGACCAGGCGCGTGACGGAGGCCTGCTGCCCCTCGAGCTCTTGCTCGGTCAGCACCTGCGTCAGGGCGTGCAGAGAGGACACCGGCGTGCGGAACTCGTGCAGGAGCACGCGGACGCCGTCGTCCCGCGCCTGCTGCGACTGCGCCAGCCGGGTGCGCAGGTCGCGCTCCTCGACGTAGGCGAGCTGGTCGGCACGGGCCTCCGCGCGCGCCTCGACGACCGCCTCGTGCTCGCGGTCGACCAGCCGGCGCAGGCTGCCGGTGAGAACGGCGAAGGCCACCAGGTAGGCGCTCCACCACAGCGCCGCCTCCACCCGCTCGGGCGCCGGCACGTCGGGAGACGGGACCACCGCGACCAGCAGGGCGTAGCCGGCTCCGGCCGCCAGGGCCGCCATGACCGCGCGGTCGAGTCCCTGCCGGACCGCCACCGCGACGACGGCGAGCGGCACCACCGCAACGGCCCGACTTTGCGCCGCGCCCGTGCCGGCGACGATGCCCAGCGCCAGCACGGTGTCCAGGCCGGTGACCCAGCCCTGCCGGACCGGGCGCCCGGCCAGCTCGGCGAGCAGCACGGTTGCCGCGTAGACGGCTGCGACCGCGAGCAGGGCGACGACCACCTGGAGGTACGTGCGGTGCACGTCCGAACCGAGCGCCACCAGCAGGCACATGCTGACCACGACCAGGGTGCGCAGGACGGCTATGACCCGCGCCGGGCCACGGTCGAGCACCGGCTCGACGGCCCTGGTGTCTGCTCGGTCTGCGGTCATGACAGGCACCGGCTCGTCCGGCAAGGCTGCTCCTCGGACCTGGAAGGGGGTGAGCGTGGGAGGGTCCGGCCGTGCAGACCTCGCCTCACGTCGTCGTCATCGTCGACGACCACGCCCTCTTCGGCCAGGGCCTCGAGCTGCTCCTGAGCATGCGCGGCCTTGGTGCCTTCGAGGTCGCGGCCACGACGACCAACGGTGACGAGGCCGTCCCGCTGGTCGGGCGCCACCGAGCGACCATCGCCACCGTGGACCTGGCACTGCCTCCGCGGGGAGGGCTTGCCGTCATCGCCGACATCAAGCGCAGCTACCCCGCGACGAAGGTCCTGGCCCTGTCCGGCACCGAGGACGTCGGGTTGGCGGAGCGGGCCCTGCGTGCGGGGGCCGACGGCTTCGTGGGGAAGAGCTCGGACCCGGACGGGCTGGTCGCGCCGCTGCTCGCCGTCGCCAGCGGCTCGAACGTCGTGACGCCGCGCCTGTTGGCTGCCCTGCTCGCGTCGAGCCGGCAGCCCCAGGACGGGCTGCGGGATCGGCTCAGCAACCAGGAGCTGGCGCTGTGGTCGCTGATCGCCCGTGGTCACGAGACACTCGACATCGCGCAGCGGCTGCTCGTCAGCGAGCGCACGGCCAAGCGGATGGTCTCCTCGCTCCTGAACAAGATCGGGGCCAGCGGCCGCATCGAGGCGGCGGCGCTTGCCGGACGGTACGGCTTGCTGGACGGTGACTGAAGCACCTCGTCCTGCGCGGGCCACGGTTGGCCCGCACGACCCGCGCGCACCGGTGACCTGGATCACCACACTCGCCGCAGCGCCGACGCCGTCGGCCGAGCGGAGGTGCGATGACGCAGACCGTCCCGGACGACGTGACCCAGTTCCTGTCGGGCGCGTCGCAGAGCATCCTGGTGGGCGGGCAGCGCCGTCGCGCGCTCAGCGGCCGGACGCTCGAGACCCTCGACCCGGCAACGGGCAAGGTCCTGACCGAGATCGCCGCCGGGGCTGCCGAGGACGTCGACGCCGCGGTGGCGTCGGCCGTGGTCGCGCAGCAGGAGTGGGCGGCCCGCAAGCCGTCGGCCCGCGGCCGCGCCCTCGCCGACCTGGCCCAGCTCGTGGAGGACCACGCCGAGCAGCTGGCGACGCTCGAGACGCTCGACAACGGCAAGCCGCTCACCGAGTCGCTGTACGTGGACTCGGCGATCGCCACGGACGTCTGGCGGTACTACGCCGGCTCACCCACCCGGCTCGGCGGGGACGTGCTCCCGGTCTCGCCGCTGGTCGGTGACGCGTTCGCCTACTCCCGTCGCGAGCCGCTCGGAGTCGTCGCGGCCATCGTTCCGTGGAACTTCCCGCTCCTCATCAGCAGCTGGAAGATCGCACCGGCCCTGGCCGCCGGCAACGCCGTTGTCGTGAAGCCGAGCGAGGTCACCAGCCTCACCGCGCTGCGCCTGGCCGAGCTGGCGCTCGAGGCCGGTCTGCCGCCCGGCCTGCTCAACGTCGTGACCGGTCTCGGCCGCGAAGCCGGTCGCGCCCTCGTCTCGCACCCTCAGGTGGACAAGGTGACCTTCACCGGCTCTACGGCCACGGGCCGGGAGATCCTGCGCGCGAGCGCGACGAACCTGGCCAAGGTCACCCTCGAGCTGGGCGGGAAGTCGGCGAACATCGTCTTCGGTGATGCCGACCTCTCGGCAGCCGTGGACGGCGCCCTCGCCGGCATCTTCCTGAACCAGGGCCAGGTGTGCTGCGCCGGAAGCCGGCTGTTCGTGCATCGCAGCGTGCACGACGAGGTCGTCGCGCGACTCGTCGAGGCGGCCCGCGGCATCTCGCTCGGGCACGGTCTCGACGGCGACACCGACATGGGTCCGCTCGTGTCCCAGGTGCAGCTCGAGCGCGTCCAGGGCTTCGTCAGTGGCGCCGTCGAGGAGGGCGCGCACCTGGCGGTGGGCGGCGTGCGTGCCGGCGGGGAGCTCAGCGACGGCTTCTTCCTCGAGCCGACCGTTTTCACCGGTGTCGCGGACGGCATGACCATCGCCCAGGAGGAGGTCTTCGGCCCCGTCCTGTCAGTCCTCGTCTTCGACGATGAGGACGAGGTGGTGCGCCGCGCGAACGCCAGCGTCTACGGGCTCGCTGCCGGCGTCTGGACCCGTGACCTGGCCCGGGCCCACCGGGTGGCGCACCGGCTCCAGGCGGGGACGGTGTGGGTGAACATGTACAACATGCTCGACCCGGCCGCGCCCTTCGGTGGCTTCAAGGACTCCGGGTACGGCCGCGACCTCGGTGAGGAAGCGCTCCTCGGCAACACCCAGACCAAGTCGGTCTGGGTCAACCTCGACTGAAGGAGTACGAGCATGGGTGTCTTCAAGGACGAGCAGGACGTCTACAAGTACATCGGTGGCGTGTTCGAGCAGGCGGTTACCGATCCCGTCCTGGCGCCGAAGTTCGCCGACTCTGGCGTGGTGTTACGGGTGCACTACACCGATCCGGACACGGTGATCACCGTGGACTTCCCGAACGGCAAGGCGTACACGGGTGAGGGCGTCGGCCCGGACCCCAACGTCGAGCTGTTCATGACCGCCGACAACGGCAATAAGTTCTGGCTGGGCCAGCTGAACCTCACGATCGGCATGGCCAAGGGCTACGTCCGGGCCAAGGGACCGGTGCCGAAGATCCTCAAGCTGATCCCGGCGGCGAAGACCCTGTTCGTGCCCTACCGCGAGTCGCTCGAGCAGGACGGCCGCACCGACCTGCTGTCGGTCTGAGCCGGGCGGCGCGGTCGGCGCACGACGACCGCGCCGCGCCGCCTCGCCGGGGCTCGCGAGTTCACCGGGCCGGCAGCAGGACCGCCTTGCCGAGCAGGTCGCAGACGCGCAGCGCGAGCTCGACGTCCAGCCGGTCCTCGCGCAGCGCGCGGCCCCGCAGCTGCTCCGCCTTCTGCACCCGGTACTGCACGGAGTTCCTGTGCATGCTCAGGGTCTCGGCGGCGGCCGTGTAGCTGCCTCCGGCGCCGAGGAAGATTTGCAGCGTCCGGCGCAGCCGGTCCGAGCCCTCGTCATCCGTCGCAAGGGCGCCGAGCGTGTCGGCGACCCAGCTGCGGGTCGCGGCGAGGTCCGAGCAGAGCAGCGCCACGGGCCCGGCCTCGGCGAAGGTCGTCACGCGCCGCGTCCCGGCTGCCGCCAGGGCGACGGCCCGTGCCTGCACCGCCTGCCGGTGGGAGCTGCGGAACCCCGCGACGCCCGGTCCTGGGTTCCCGACGGCGAGCTGTGCGGGCAGGGCCGACTCGTGCAGGATCCTGCCGAGGGCGACCGGGTCGACGGGTGTGGTGGGTGCGCGCAGCCAGACGTTTGCTCCAGCCTCGTCGGTCGGGACGAACAGCGGTTGACGGTCTCCGAGCTCGAGGGCGAGGGCGTTGGCCAGGCGCTCCAGGCGCAGCAGGTCGTCCCCGCCGCCCGGGTCCTCGGTGTCGAGCCAGAGGACCAGAGCGACGTGGTCCTGGCGCAGTCGGTAGCCGAGGGTGGACTCGGCGGCCGCGACGTCGAGCCGGTCACTGGTCAGCAGGGCTCGGACCCGCGCCGCGCGCAGCGCCGGCCGGGTGCTCTGCCAGGCCTCGCGCTCCGCCTCGTAGGCGCCGACGACCAGCTCGCAGACCCGGTCGATGTAGGCGTTGACCACCTGGGTGACCAGCAAGGACGCGCCGCCAAGGACAACCGGGTCGCCGGCGGCGACGTCGGCGACCGTGTGCAGGCACTCCTCCAGGAACTGCGCCTGACCCAGGCGGTAGGAGCGCAGCAGCGCGGACAGCGGTGTGCCGCGCTGCGCGAGTCGCCGTGCGTACTGGACGGCGGCCGCCGGTGCCCCCAGCGTCGCCGGGTCGATGCCGTGCTCGAGCACGTGCAGGACCGCGACGACGTTCTCCTCGGTGCTCGCGGCGAGCAGCCCGAGCAGCTCGTCGTCGTGCTGCAAGGGCCCGATCTCCCCGGCGAACAGGGCTAGCAGGTGGGCGGTAAAGGCGCTGCGGGCCGTCCGGAGCCGGACGGCCGCCTCGCACACGCACTGGGCGACTCCACCGGCGTCGAGCACGGCGTCGAGCCGGCCGTGCACCGGGGGGCCGCTCAAGCCCGCCCGTCCGACGGGAGGGCCGAGCTGCACGTCGGGAGGGGGCAGGGGCATCGTGCCGAGCAATGAGCCACCACGGTCTCCGGTCGTCGGACGGTCCGGCAGGGGCGTCGCGCCAGGACGGCGCCAGGGCGTCCGTGCACCGGCTGCCAGCACCGTAGAGGTTCTCGCGTCCTCGGGCCCGTGCGCAGGACGCGTCGCCCCGTCTCCTCCGTGCGCACAGCACGAACCCGTGGTGCTGCTCTGGCCGCACCGCCCAGTGCCGTCGTGGGACTGCGTCTCTAGTGTCCCGCCCGCACACGGATGCCGAGCGAGTCGCAGGACGCGGTCGGGACGACCACGCGGAGGCAACCATGGACCGGACGAGCGCGCTGACGACGTCACCCCCGGACGACCTGCTCTGGCCCGAGCACGGAGAGCCGGGGGACCTGCCGCGCGTCGAGGCCGTGCCGCTCGAGGAGCGTGGACTGCCCGACAGCACCTACGCCATCTTCCGGCGGGCGGCCGCGCTCTGGCCCGACCGGGTGGCGCTGACCGTGCTCCCGACCGCGGAGCGCTTTGACGACGGCGTGCCGACCACCTACGCGGAGCTGTTGCGCCAGCTGCACCGGACGGCGCACGCGCTGGCCGGTGCCGGGGTGCGCCGGGGCACCGCGGTGGGGCTGCTGTCGCCGAACACGCACGAGCTGCTCGTCGCAACGGTCGCGGCGCAGGCGGTCGCGGTCGCAGCGCCGGTGAACCCGGCGCTGGGGCCGGTGCACGTCGCGGACCTGCTCCGGCGCAGTGCCGTGCGCGTGCTCGTCGCCTGCGGTCCCGAGTTGGACGCCGAGGTCTGGCAGACGGCGCGCGACGTCGCCGCCCAGCTCGGCCTGACGACCCTGCTCGCGCTGCGGCCGGTGACGGCGGCCGGTGACGGACCTCGGCTCGAGGCCGTGCCCGGGACCGAGGTGCGCTACCTCCAGGAGGCGGTCGCCGGACTCCCCGACGGCGAGCTGCCCGTAACGGCACCCGGCCCCGGTGAGCTTGCGGCCTGCTTCCACACCGGGGGCACCACGGGTGCTCCGAGGCTGGCCGCGCACACGCACCGCAACCAGGTCGTCAACGCCTGGTCGCTGGCGATCAACAGCGCGTTGGAGGAGACGTCCGTGCTGTTCGCGGCGCTGCCGCTGTTCCACGTCAACGCGCTGGTCGTGACGGTCCTGGCTCCGGCCCTGCGCGGGCAGAGCGTCGTCTGGGCGGCCCCGACCGGCTACCGCAGCCCGGCGCTGCTCGCGAGCTTCTGGCGCCTGGTGGAGCACCACGGCGTGACGACGATGTCCGGGGTGCCGACGGTCTACGCGGCCCTGTCCCAGGTCCCGGTCGACGCCGACATCACCAGCCTGCGCTTCGCCATCGTGGGGGCCTCCCCGCTGCCGGCCTCCGTCCGGGAGTCCTTCTCCGCCCGGACCGGCGTCCCGCTCCTGCAGGGCTACGGGCTGACCGAGGCGACCTGCGCCTCGGCGCGGAACTTCCCTGGCCACGACCGTGGTGCCGCCGTCGGTCAGCGCATGCCCTACCAGCAGGTCGCGGTGTTTGCCTCGGGCGACGTGGGTGGTCAGCCGCTCGCGACCGGCCAGGTCGGGGTCCTGGCCGTCAAGGGACCGACCGTGTTCCCGGGCTACGTCGTCAACTGGGGTGACACCGGCCCGCAGCTCGACAGCTCGGGCAAGGTCATTGACGGCTGGCTGGACACCGGTGACCTCGCGCGCGTCGACGACGAGGCGTACGTGCACCTCGTGGGGCGCGAGAAGGACCTCATCATCCGCGGCGGGCACAACATCGACCCGGTGGTCGTCGAGGACGCGCTGCTGGCTCACCCCGCCGTCACCGGTGCGCTCGCCGTCGGGCGGCCGGACCGGCACGCCGGCGAGGTGCCGGTGGCGTACGTGACCGTCGCGGCCGGAGCAGACGTCGACGAGGAGCAGCTGCGGACGTGGGCGGCTGCGCACGTACCGGAGCCCGCCGCGGCGCCCCGCGAGGTCCTCGTCTGGCCCGTCCTGCCCGTGACCGCGGTCGGGAAGCCGTACAAGGTCGCCCTGCGGCTGGACGCCGCGGAGCGGGAGGTGCGCGGCGCCCTGGCTGCCGCCGAGATCGAGGGCGAGGTGCAGGCCATGGCCCTGCGTCAAGGGCTCCGGGTGCTCGTCAGCACGTCCGCGGCCCAGGCTCAGGTCGCCGCCTCCCTGGACGGCTACGACCTCGAGTGGTGCGTCCAGCCCGCCGGAGCCGCGCTGCCCGGCGCGCTCTTGGGCCGCGAGCACGAGGCGCCGCTGTGAACTCGTGCCCCCGGACCATGGCCTGCGTCACACCGTGTCGCCACGCTCGGTGCCGCTGACCACGCGACAGCTACCGCGGCAGCCCCACCCTGAGAGGACCTGAGATGGGATTCACGACCGGCGACGTGCCCCCGGTGGAAGTGGACAGCTTCCTCGAGAAGCCGTTCCTCGAGCGGATGAGGACGCTCGCCCTGCACTGGGGTGAGTTCGGCTTCGGCACCGCCAAGATGATCCACACGGTCTACGTGGTGAAGCTGCTCGTGCTCTACGTCGGCGTCGGCACGAGCCTCGCCGCGTGGACCAGCGACCTCGGCCCTGTCTGGGACGCCGGCTGGTGGGACGAGCCGGTCATCTACCAGAAGCTGATCCTGTGGACCATGCTGCTGGAGATCGCCGGACTGGCCGGCGCGTGGGGACCGCTGTCCGGGCACTTCAAGCCCATGACCGGCGGCGCGCGCTACTGGGCCCGTACGGGCACGATCCGGCTGCGGCCCTGGAAGGTCGTCCCCTTCACCTCTGGCGACACGCGCACCATCCTCGACGTCACGCTGTACCTGGGCGTCCTCGGCCTGCTGACTGCGGGTGTCCTTGCTCCCGGTCAGGACGTGGCCGCCGTGGCCCAGGCCCTGCCCTCTGTCGAGGGCGGCCTCGTGCACCCGGCGCTGCTGGCTGTCCCGATCGTGCTGATGGTGCTGATCGGGCTACGGGACAAGGTCGTGTTCATCGCCGCGCGCAGCGAGCAGTACCTGCCCGCGCTGTTCTTCGGCGCCGTGCTCGGGCCGGTCGACCTCGTCATCGCGCTCAAGTTGCTCATCGTGTCGGTGTGGATCGGTGCGGGCATCTCGAAGTTCGGCCGGCACTTCTCGAACGTCGTCCCCCCCATGGTCTCGAACAGCCCGCTGGTGCTGTCGAAGCGGTTCAAGCGCCTGCAGTACCGCGACTTCCCGACCGACCTGCGTCCGTCCAGGGCGGCGAGTGGGCTGGCGCACATCGGCGGGACCGTCGTGGAGATCGTGACGCCGCTGGTGCTGCTGTTCTCCACCGACCGGACCGTGACGCTGCTCGCCATCGGCCTGATGGTCTGCTTCCACCTGTTCATCATCTCGACGTTCCCGCTGGCCGTACCGCTGGAGTGGAACCTGATCTTCGCTTACGGCGCGATCTTCCTGTTCGCCGGCTTCCCGGCGCAGGACGGCTTCGCCCTCGGCGACATGTCGTCACCGCTGCTCACGGTCGCGCTGCTGGCCGCGCTGTTCACCTTTCCGGTGCTCGGCAACCTGCGGCCCGACCTCGTGAGCTTCCTGCCGTCCATGCGGCAGTACGCCGGCAACTGGGCGTCGGCGCTGTGGGCGTTCGCCCCAGGTGCCGAGGCGAAGCTGGACGCCGTCCCACGGCCGGCCGGAAACCAGGTCGACCAGCTCGTCGCCTTCGGCTACGAGCCCAAGCTGGCCGAGCTGACGATGCAGCAGACGGTGGCGTGGCGCTCCATGCACAGCCAGGGACGCGGCCTGCTCTCGCTGCTGGTGCGGCACGTGCCCGACCTCGACCGCTGGACGGTCCGCGAGGCGGAGTTCAGCTGCAACAGCATCGTCGGCTTCAACTTCGGTGACGGGCACCTGCACGACGAGGACCTGATCCGTGCCGTTCAGGCCCACTGCCAGTTCGCGCCCGGGGAGTTCATCGTCGTCTGGGTGGAGTCTCAGCCCATCCACAAGCAGACCCAGCAGTACAAGGTCATCGACGCCGCACTCGGCGTTGTCGAGCGCGGGACCTGGAAGGTCGAGGACGCGGTGGACGAGCAGCCGTGGCTCCCGAACGGCCCCATCCCCACCGAGGTCACCTGGTCGCGCGACTCGATGCCCCTGCCGACGATGCGCACGGACGACGGTGCGCAGGCGGTGCTGCCGGCGTGACCCGTGCCGTCGTCGTCGGCAGCGGCCCGAACGGGCTGGCCGCTGCCGTCCGGCTGGCGGCAGCAGGGGTGGACGTCACCGTGCTGGAAGCGGCGGACACGGCGGGCGGTGGGACGCGCAGCGTGGAAGCGACCGTGCCCGGCGTCCTGCACGACGAGTGCTCCGGCTTCCACCCGCTCGCCGTGTCGAACGCCTTCACGCGCGAGTTCCCCCTGCACGAGCACGGGCTCGAGTGGGCGTGGCCGGACGTGCAGTACGCGCACCCCCTCGATGGCGGCCACGGTGCGGCGGCGTGGCGGTCGGTCACCCGCACGGCCGACGAGCTCGGCCGGGACGGGCGCGCGTACCGCCGCATGTTCGGGCCCTTGACAAAGGGCTTCCACGAGGTGGCGCAGGAGTTCCTGCAGCCGGCGCTGCACCTGCCGCGGCACCCGCTCGCGCTCGCCCGCTTCGGCGCCTACTCGGGGCTGCCGGCTGGCCTTCTCGGCAAGCGCTTCGCGGGTGAGCCGGCGAGGGCGCTGTTCGCCGGTGTCGCTGCCCACGCGTTCCGGCCGCTCGACTCCGTGGCGTCGTCAGCCATTGGCGTGGCGCTGGGGACAGCGGCCCACCGGTACGGCTGGCCGGTCGCGGTCGGCGGCACGCGCAGCATCGGGGATGCCATGACTTCGCTGCTGCGCAAGTACGGCGGACGGATCGAGACCGGCGTGCGCGTCCGCTCGCTGGAGGAGCTCGGCGCCCCGGACATCGTCCTGCTCGACGTCGCCCCCGCCGCCGCAGCGGACATCTGCGGTGATCTCATGCCGCGACGCGTGCAGCGCGCCTACCGCGCCTACCGGCACGGGCCCGGTGCGTTCCAGGTCGCCTTCGCCGTCGAGGGTGGCGTGCCGTGGTCGTACGAGCCGGCCCGCCGGGCCGGCACCGTGCACGTCGGCGGCACCGCGGCGGAGGTCGCCGCCGCTGAGGCGGACGCCTGTCGTGGCCGGATGCCGGACCGGCCCTTCGTGCTGCTGGGACAGCAGTCGGTGGCCGACCCCTCCCGCCGCCGGGACGACGTGCACCCCGTGGACACGTACGCGCACGTGCCGGCGGGCTACACCGGGGATGCCACCGAGGCGATCACGCGTCAGATCGAGCGCTTCGCTCCTGGGTTCCGCGACCGGGTCGTGGCCTCGGCCGTCCGCTCGACGCGGCGGATCTCCCTGGACAACGCCAACTTCGTCGACGGCGACATCGTCACGGGGGCCAACACGCCCCGCCAACTGCTCTTCCGACCGAGGGTGACCCTGCGTCCCTACGACACCGGCGCGCCTGGGGCGTTCCTGTGCTCGGCCGCGACGCCGCCGGGGGCCGGCGCGCACGGCATGTGCGGATACCTGGCCGCCGGGGCCGCGTTGCGGTCCCTGCGGTCCTGAGCGGGGTGGGCGCGCGCCTGGGGTGTGTCCGGCCGGCTCGCTAAACGGGCATCGCCGGCTCGCCGGCTCGCCGTCGCGGTGTATCGGAGCGGGGTCGGGCATCCCCGTACCAGACCGCCGACGACGAGCGGTCATCTCAGGGGCGCCCCGGCAACGGGTTCGACGGCCACCTGGTCGTCGGCATCGGCCCCGACACCGCCAGCACCCTGGGGTAAGTCCCCTGGGGTGGTGTAGCTCGGGCTCTTTGATCGGGATGGCGCCGGGTGTCGTTGGCGATCGTCAAGGGGCCATCGCGCGAGGCTTCGTGAGTACCGACCAAAGTGCTCACAGAAGGAGTCCCACGCGATGGCCCTGGACCAGTCTGCCTTGCT
>JAOPVV010000210.1 GCA_025966005.1 Frankiales bacterium | reverse complement strand
GGCCGCACGGACGCCGGGGTGCACGCCCGGGGCCAGGTGGCGCACGTCGACCTGCCGGCCGACCGGGCCGACGACCGGCTGCTGCTGCGCCGGCTCAACGGGCTGCTGCCGCAGGACGTCCGCGTCCGCCGCACGAGCCTGGCGCCGCCCGGGTTCGACGCGCGCTTCTCCGCGCTGGCCCGGACCTACCGCTACCGCGTGGCCGACGGGCCGGAGGCGGTCGACCCGCTGCGCCGGCACGACGTCCTGGCCTGGCCCCGGTCGCTCGACCTGGCGGCGCTGCAGGCCGCGTGCGCCGGGATGCTCGGCGAGCGGGACTTCGCGGCGTACTGCAAGCGGCGCGAGGGCGCCACGACGATCCGGCGGCTGCTCGAGCTGGGGTGGCTGCGCGACGGCGCCGGCCTGCTCGTCATGACGATCCGGGCGGACGCCTTCTGCCACTCGATGGTGCGCTCGGTGGTCGGCGCGATGCTGGCCGTGGGGGAGGGCCGCAGGGACCCGGACTGGCCCGGCGCGCTGCTGGCGTCGCCGACCCGGGTCAGCGACGTCGCGGTCGCGCCGCCGCACGGCCTGGTCCTGGAGCACGTCGCCTACCCGCCCGACGACGAGCTGCTGGCCCGTCAGGCGGTGACGCGGAACCTGCGGACAGCCGACGGGCCGGTCGCCCCGCTCCCGTAGAGGAGGGGACGACCGGCCCGGACGAGCGGCCCTGCGTCCTGCAGGTGGCGTGCGACCTGCACGCCTGCGCCGCAGGACGCAAGGGGACGGACTAGGCCTTGATCGCCGAGACGTCGAGCTCGAGCACGATCTTGTCGCCGACCATGACGCCGCCGGCCTCGAGCGGCGCGTTCCAGGTGACGCCGAAGTCCTTGCGGCTGATGGTGGTGCGGCCCTCGAAGCCGGCGCGGAAGTTGCCGAAGGCGTCGGTGGCGGTACCGGTGTGCTCGAAGTCGATGGCGACCGGCTTGGTGACGTCCTTGATGGTCAGGTCGCCGTGCAGGACGAAGTCGTCGCCGCCCTTGGTCTCGACGCGGGTGCTGGCGAACGTCCAGGTCGGGAAGCTCGGGACGTCGAAGAAGTCGTTGGTGCGCAGGTGCTCGTCGCGCTGCGCCTGGCCGGTGTCGATGCTGGCGACCTGGATGACGACGTGGGCCGTGGAGTTCTCCGGGTTGGTGAAGTCGAGGTCGGCGGTGGCCTCGAACTCGCCGAACGAGCCGCGGACCTTGGTGACCATCGCGTGCCGGGCGACGAAGCCCAGCCGGGTGTGGGTCGGGTCGAGGGTGTACGTGCCGGACAGGGCGGCGGTGTCGGTCGTGGGAGCGGTCATGGCGGGTCCTCCGGGTTCTCGGCAACGGGGGCCGTTGCGCTTGCAATCAGTTGTACCAGGAAGAAGTTGAGAGTTCAAGCATCTGTTCCCGGCGGCCGTGGGGAGAACGGGGTGGCGGGCGTCCGCGACACTGGGGGCATGGGGTACGTCGACGTCCAGAAGCTCGCCTGCGTGCTGCCCGACGGGCGGGTGCTGTTCGACGACGTCAGCTTCCGCGTCGGTGACGGCGCCACGACCGCGCTGGTCGGCGCCAACGGCACCGGCAAGACCACGCTGCTCCGGATGATCGCGGGGGACCTCGCGCCGTCCGCCGGCCAGGTCGCCCGCACCGGCGGCCTCGGGGTGATGCGCCAGTTCATCGGGTCCATCCGCGACGAGACGACGGTCCGCGACCTGCTCGTCGACCTCGCGCAGCCGGGGATCCGCGAGGCCGGTCGGGCGCTGGAGGCCGCTGAGCTCGCGATGACGGCGGTCGACGACGAACGGAACCAGATGCGCTACGCCACCGCGCTGTCGGACTGGGGCGACGCGCACGGCTACGACGCCGAGGTCGTCTGGGACGTCTGCACGACGGCGGCGCTCGGCGTGCCGTACGAGCAGGCGCAGTTCCGGGCGCTGTCGAGCCTGTCGGGCGGCGAGCAGAAGCGGCTCGCCCTCGAGGCGCTGCTGCGCGGGCCGGACGAGGTGCTGCTGCTCGACGAGCCCGACAACTACCTCGACGTGCCGGGCAAGCGCTGGCTGGAGGCGGCGCTCGCCGAAACGAGCAAGACGGTCCTGTTCGTCAGCCACGACCGCGAGCTGCTGGCGCGCACGGCGAACCGCGTGGTCACCGTCGAGGCCCACGGCACGTGGGTGCACGGCGGCGGCTTCGAGACCTACGCGGCGGCCCGACAGGCCCGCCGCGACCGGCTCGACGAGCTGCACAAGCGGTGGGAGGAGGAGCGCGAGCGGCTGCGCCAGCTGGTCATCACGCTGCGCGTGCAGGCCAAGGTCAGCCACGCGATGGCGCCCAAGCTCGCGGCGATGGAGACCCGGCTGGCCAAGTACCTCGAGGCCGGGCCGCCGCCGGAGCAGGTCGTCGACCAGAAGGTCGAGATGCGGCTCAGGGGCGGCCGCACCGGCGTCCGGGCGCTGACCTGCGCCGGGCTCGAGCTGACCGGGCTGATGCAGCCGTTCGACCTCGAGGTCTTCTACGGCGAGCGGCTCGCGGTGCTGGGGTCCAACGGCAGCGGCAAGTCCCACTTCCTGCGGCTGCTCGCCGGCCAGCGCGTCGCGCACACCGGCGACTGGAAGCTCGGCGCCCGGGTGGAGC
>JAOPVV010000193.1 GCA_025966005.1 Frankiales bacterium | reverse complement strand
CAGAACAAGGAAAACGATAATATAAAAGAAGCACTAGTCAAACTAATACACACCTGAAATCTACAGATCACTGAGATATGATACTGGGGCTACCGCGGCGCGGGCGGGCAGGACGGCGACGAGGTCGTCGCCGCGGCCGCCGCCCTCGAGCTGTTCCAGGCCTGCGCGCTCATCCACGACGACGTCATGGACGGCAGCGACACCCGCCGCGGTCTGCCGGCCGTCCACCGCCGGTTCGCCAGCCTGCACCGCAGCGAGTCGTGGGTCGGCGACCCGGAGGCGTTCGGGATGGGCGCCGCCGTGCTGCTCGGCGACCTGTGCCTGGCCTGGTCCGACGAGATGCTGTCCACCAGCGACCTGCCGGCCGACCGGCTGCTCGCCGGCCACCAGGTCTACGACCAGATGCGCACCGAGCTGATGGGCGGGCAGTACCTCGACCTGCTCGAGCAGGCCCGCGGTGGCGGATCGGTCGAGCGTGCCCTGCGGGTGGCCCGCTACAAGAGCGCCAAGTACACGATCGAGAAGCCGCTGCACCTCGGCGCGGTCCTGGCCGGCGCCGGCCAGGAGGTCCTGGACGGCTACTCCGGCTACGGCCTGCCGCTCGGCGAGGCGTTCCAGCTGCGCGACGACGTGCTCGGGGTCTTCGGCGACCCGTCGGTCACCGGCAAGCCCGCCGGCGACGACCTGCGCGAGGGCAAGCGGACCGCCCTGGTGGCGATGGCCCTCGAGCAGGCGACCCCCGCCCAGGCCGCCGTCGTCCGCCGGCACCTCGGCGACCCGCACCTCACCGCCGACGGGGTCGCCCGCCTGCGCGAGGTCATCGAGCAGACCGGTGCGCTGCGCCGCGTCGAGGGCCTGATCGACGAGCTGATGGACGACGCCCTCACCGCCCTGCACGCCGCGCCGCTCGCCGGCGACGCCCGCGAGGTGCTGGCGCAGCTCGCGATCGCCGCCACGGCCCGGGCCACCTGAGCAGCACCTCGCCTGGACGCAGCGCCTAGCCTGGACCGCGTGACGACCGCCCCCACCCTCGCCGCGAACGACCCCTGCTGGTGCGGCAGCGGGCGCCGCTACAAGCGCTGCCACCGCATCGCCGACGTCGACCCGGCCCGCGCCGCCGCCGCGCAGGCCGAGCGCGAGGCCGCCGAGCTCGCGGCCGCGTCGTTCGTCCGTCCTGGCCGGCTGTCGCCGCGCCGTGAGGTGCCGGCGCACATCCCGCGGCCGGACTACGCCCTCGACAAGCACGGCCGTCCGTCGTTCCGCGAGAGCGGGCGCCCCAAGGACGCCGAGACGATCGCGCTGATGCGCGTCGCCGGCCGGGCCGCCGCGGAGGTCCTGCAGGAGATCGGCCGGGCCGTCCGCCCCGGGATCACCACCGACGAGCTTGACGCCATCGCCCACGAGGGCTGCATCTCGCGCGGCGGCTACCCGTCGCCGCTGGGCTACAACGGCTTCCCCAAGTCGCTGTGCACCAGCGTCAACGAGGTCATCTGCCACGGGTTCCCGGACTCGACCGTCCTCCAGGACGGCGACATCGTGAACTGCGACGTCACCATCTACCTCGACGGGGTCCACGGGGACACCAACGCCACCTTCCTGGTGGGTGAGGTCGACGACGCCAGCAGGCGGCTCGTGCAGGTCACCCGCGAGTGCCTCGACGTCGGCATCGCCGCGGTGCGGCCGGGCAACAGGGTGCGCGACATCGGCCGGGCCATCCAGGCGCACGCCGAGGGCCAGGGCTACGGCGTGATCCGGGCCTTCGTCGGCCACGGCATCGGCCGCACCTTCCACAGCGACCCGCAGGTCTTCCACTACGACAACCCGGCCGCGCGCCAGGTCCTCGAGCCGGGCATGACCTTCACCATCGAGCCGATGATCTCCATCGGCGACTGGCACCACGAGATGTGGGACGACGGCTGGACCGCCGTCACCGCCGACCGCTCCCGCACCGCGCAGTTCGAGCACATGCTGGTGGTCACCGACACCGGCGCCGAGGTCCTCACCACCGTCGGCTGAGTTCCCGGCGCAGCGGAGGTGCCCGCTCCGCCGAACGGCACGCTCTGGGCCTGTCGCTCTGCTCCCTTACGGCCCTTCCGCGTGCCGCTCGGCTGCGCTCCCCCGGCGACGGTGCAGCGCCCAGGCTCCGAGGAGCGTCAGGCCCAGGAGGGACGGCAGGGCTCCCGGGCCGGTCGCGGGCAGGCGACCGGGGGCGGCGGGGGTCGCGGGCCGCGTCGGTGCAGCGGCTGCGGGTGGCTGTGCGGCCGGCGGGGCGACGCGCTCGGTGAAGGCGACCACGTGGACCCAGGAGCCGCGGTCCTGGTACGGCATGGTCAGCGAGGGGCCGATGACGCCGGTCAGGGAGGCGATCTCCCGCCGGGGGTGCTGGCCGCGCCAGGTGGCGGGGGACGCGCCGTGCTCGGCGGTGAGGGCGGCGACGCTGCGGTCCAGGGCGGTGAGGACCGCGTCCGCCGGGGTCCTCCCCCGCAGGTAGTCGCGCGACGGCGTCAGGGAGCTGCGCGACGGCGACAGCACCCGCAGGACCAGGTTGTCGGCCGGCGAGGCGTCCCAGACGTGGGACGCGACGGCGTCGCTCTGCAGGACGACCGCGCGCGGCAGGTCGGCCAGGACGACGTCGCGCAGGTCGTCCACGAACCGCCGGAACAGCGTCGGGGCGGGGCCGTCCGTCACGGTCTCGTCGGTGAACACCCCCTCGGACATGCCCGCTCGCGGTCCGTACGTCGTCCCGTCCCAGGCGCGCAGCAGCGCCAGCGCCGAGCGCTGCGCCGGGGTCCGGCCGGTCACCGACCGGAGCACCGGACCGAGCTCGGGCAGGCGCTGGTCGACGGTGCCGAGCCGGAACTCCGTCGCCCGCAGGGCCTGCGGCGTGAGGCGGGGCTGCCGGGCGAGCAGGTCGTGGACGACCTGGACGCGCTGGGCCCTGCCCCCGGACCGGCTGCTGGCGGGATCGAGGTGCTCGTCGATCCAGCCGGCGGCGGGCTTGCCGTTCCAGTTGGCGAGGTAGCCGACGTCCGGGTCGACGGCGTGCGGCATCTGCTCGAACGGCACGAAGCCGCGACGGTCGTGCTCTCCGGTGCCCGGGGCCGGGAAGCGGCTGTCCCAGGAGGCGCTGCGGCGCGGGAACAGCCCCGGGTGCCAGTAGCCGATGTGGCCGTCCGCGTCGGCGTACACGACGTTCTCGTTCCACGTCACCTGCCGCACCCCGGCCTGGAACTCGGCCAGGTCGTCCGCGCGGTTCCAGGCGAGGATCCCGTTGATGCTCTCCAGCTCGCGGCCGTACATGGCGAGCTGCACCGACCGGGCGAGGTCGCCGGCCGTCGCGACGATGGGCCCGTGGACGGTCCGGCAGACCTGCACGTCCTGCGCGAGCACCGGCGGCCCGACGGGGACGCCCTGCTGGGCAGCGCGGTAGCGGACCTGCTCGACACGGCAGTCGGCGTCCTTCCAGGAGCCCCGGTGCAGGTACTGCAGCCGGCCGTCCCGCCGGCGGGTCGTCTCGACGAAGCTGTCGATCGTCTTGCTGTTGCCGGTCGTCAGGCCCCAGGCGACGCGCTTGCCGTAGCCGATGCCGATGGTCGGCAGGCCGGGCACCGTCGAGCCGCGCGCGTCGTAGCCGCCACCGTGGACCTCGACCTCCCACAGCTGGGTGGGGTAGCTGTAGCCGAGCTGCGGGCCGCTGACGAGCATCGCGGCGCCCGTACTGGTCCGCTCAGGAGCGACGGCGAACGCGTACGACCCGCCGTGCAGGCCGTTGCCGTAGTCGACCAGGGCCTGGGCCGCCCGCGCCGCGGGCAGCGGCTGCGCCAGCCCCTCGGGCGCCCCCG
>JAOPVV010000182.1 GCA_025966005.1 Frankiales bacterium | reverse complement strand
GCCGCGACGCCGCAGGCCCGCTGCGCGGCCGGCTCCCTGCCCGAGACCGGCCGGCAGGGTCGCGTGCCGCCGGCCGACCGGGCGAGCGGACGGTCCGCACGGGGCTACCGCTGCAACACCACGCTCGTGAGCTCCTTCGGCTCGACAGGTGGGTTCAAGACCCTGCGCTACGTCGACGCACGAGGACGCGAGTGCGCGTACTTCGACGTCCCCTCCTCGGCCGCCGAGCCGGGGGTCCAGGTCCTGGACATGACCGACCCCCGTGCGCCGCGGCGCACCGCGCGCCTGACGACGCCGGCCATGACCAGCCCCCACGAGTCGCTCGACGTGAACCAGGCGCGCGGGCTGCTGGTCGCCGTCATGGGCAACGCCGCGACCGCACCCGGCATCCTCGACGTCTACGACGTCCGCACCGACTGCCGCACGCCGCGGCTGCTGTCCAGCAGCCCGGTGGGCATCGCCGGCCACGAGGGCGGCATGTCGCCGGACGGCAGGACCTTCTTCGCCACGTCGGCGCTCACCAGCACCGTCGTGGCCATCGACCTCGACGACCCGAGCTCGCCGCGGCCGCTGTGGGTCGGTGCGCACTTCACCCACGGCGTCTCGGTGAGCGCCGACGGACGACGCGCCTACCTCTCGCTGTTCCCGCCGTCGGTGCTGCTGCCGCGCGGGTCGCTGCGGGCGACCACGGGCGCCCCGGGCATCCGGGTCCTGGACATCAGCCAGATCCAGGACAGGGCGCCGAACCCGCAGGTACCGGTGCTCAGCGACACGACCTGGCCCACGGTGAGCTTCCCGCAGAACAGCGTGCCGCTGAGGATCGCGGGACGGCCGTACCTGCTGCAGTTCGACGAGTTCGCCGACGTCGCGGAGAAGGTGGTCGGCGCGGCCCGGATCCTCGATCTCGCGGACGAGCGGCGCCCGCGCGTGGTGTCCGACCTGCGCCTCGAGGTCAACCAGTCGGTGCACCGCCAGGAGCAGGCGCAGGACCCGGGCGCCGACGCCGTCCTCGGCGGCTACTCCGCGCACTACTGCGCCGCGCCGTCCCGCGTGGACCCGGGCATCGTCGCCTGCAGCTTCGTCCTGTCCGGCATGCGCGTGTTCGACGTGCGCGACCCGGCGAAGCCGCGCGAGGTGGCCTACGACAGCCCGCCGCAGCCGGGCGACACGGTCGCGGCGACGGTCTCCGCGCCGGCGTTCGTCCCGGCGCGCCGTGAGCTCTGGTACACCGACGGCGCCGCGGGCTTCCGCGTGGTCCGGCTGTCCGCCGGGGCCTGGCCCCGCCGCTGACAGGCCCCGCTGCGTCGGTCAGCCCCGGGAGGCCGCCAGCAGCCCGTCCCGGTCCGCGATCTTGGTGCGAGGCCGGCCCTGCTCCCCGCCGAGCAGGACCTCTGCGGCATCGATCGCCGACCAGCCGTTCGTGCTGACCACCTGCACGCCGCGCGACTCCAGCAGCTCGAGCAGGTCGTCGTCCGCACCCGCGCGTGACCCGCGGAGCGACGCGGCGTCGGCCAGCAGCGCGTCGGCGGCGTCCTGGCCGTCGGCCCGGTTCGTGCCCAGGACGCCGGTCGGCCCGCGCATGATCCAACCCACCGCGTACTCGCCCGGCGACAGGGCCCCGTCGCGCAGGACGCGCGCGGAGCCGTCCGTGGGGACGGTGCCGGTCCTCTCGTCGAACGGGACGCCGTCGATCGGCGTCCCGCGGTAGCCGACGGCACGCAGGACGGCGCCGACGTCCAGCTGCTCGACCTCGCCGGTCCCGCGCACCGTGCCGTCGTTCTCGACCCGGCAGCGCTCCACGCGCAGACCGACGACTCGGTCGGGGCCGAGCACCTCGACGGGTCTGAGGCCGAAGCGCAGGTGGATCCGGCGGGCCGCCCCGGTCGGGGGGCGCGCGGACCACGCGCGCAGCAGCTCGACGTTGCGGGCCAGCACCGGGTCGGAGGCCACCGCCGCCTCGGCCCGGGCGTCCAGGGCGATCTCGTCGGGCCGCACGACGACATCGACGTCGTCGAGCTCGCCGAGCTCGCGCAGCTCCTTGTGGGTGAAGCGGGCCTCGGCCGGCCCGCGTCGTCCGAGCACGTGCACGTCCGTCACCACGCTGCGCTCGAGGGCGGCCAGCACGTCGTCCGGCATGTCGGTCGAGCGCAGGACGTCGACCGGCTTGGCGAGGATGCGCGCGACGTCCACGGCCACGTTGCCCACGCCGACCACCGCCACCCCCGGGTGGTCGAGCGAGCAGGCGGGGCCGGAGCGGTCGGGGTGCCCCGAGTACCAGGACACGAACGCGGTCGCCGACGTGCTGCCGGGGAGGTCCTCGCCCGGGATGCCCAGCCGACGGTCGACGGCCGCGCCGAAGGCGTAGACCACCGCGTCGTAGCGGTCGCGCAGCTCGTCGAGCGTGACATCCGCCCCGCAGACGACGTTGCCGAGGAACCGCACCCCCGGGTCGTCGAGCACCCGCTGGAGCGTGACGGCCAGCGACTTCATTTTCAGGTGGTCCGGGGCCACCCCGTACCGCAGGAGGCCGAAGGGCGTCGGGAGCCGGTCGAGGACGTCGACAAGCACCTCGACCTGCTTCTGGAAGCGCAGGGCGTCGGCGGTGTACAGACCCGCCGGACCAGCCCCGACGACGGCGACGCGCAGGGGCCGCACCTCAGGGGGCCGGGGCGGGTGCGGCCGGCAGCGCGTCGATGTCCGGGTGGTCGACCCCGACGGGCCCGGTCCGGCGGGCTCCGCCGACCGCACCGTGGATCTCGACCCACTCCCTGGTCCGCGGCAGGACGTGCGCCTGCTCGGGCGGGAGGTCCGGCTCGTAGCTGATCGCCTTCACCGGGCACGTCATCTCGCAGGCGCCGCAGTCGATGCACTCGTCGGGGTTGATGTACATCGAGCGCCGGCCCTCGTAGATGCAGTCGACGGGGCACTCACGCACGCACGACTTGTCCATGACGTCGACGCACAGATCGGTGATCAGGTAGGCCACGGGACTCTCCGAGCTGGCGGGAACGGGCGGGTCATGAGACAGGTTACGCGGAATCTGCCCTGTCTGTCTTGATCCGGTTGACGTCGGCCCTGCGGGTCCGCTGCTCCGTGAGCCAGCCGGCGAGCAGCAGCAGGGTCGTGGCGGCGCCTGCCGAGCAGACGCCGACCCACTCCCAGCGGTCGTAGACGACGGCGGCCCCGGCGGAGCCGGCGGCGCCTGCCGCGAAGATGCACGTCATGTACGCCGACGTGAGACCGCTGAGCGCCTCGGGGCGCAGCCGGTAGATCTCGCTGGTGTTGCTGATGGTCACCAGCCGCAGCGACGCCTCCAGCACCACGATCCCCACCACAACGCCGGCGAGGACCGACCGGCCGAACCACAGGGCGGCCCAGCCGCCGAGCAGCAGGACCAGCGATGCCCCGGTGAGCCGGTGTGCGTAGCCCCGGTCGACCACCCGTCCGGCGAAGGAGGCCGCCGCGACGGCCGCGACCCCGGCCAGGCCGAACAGCCCGATCGCCGAGCTGCTGAGGTCGTACGGCGGCGCAGCCAGCAGGAACGGCAGGCTCGTCCAGAGACCGGCGTAGCCCGCGAACACGACGGTGCCGTAGACGATCCGGCGGCGAAGGACGGGCTCGCGGCGCAGCAGCCGGGCGACGGTCCGCAGCGCCGCGGCGTACCCGCCCTGAACGGGGACGTCAAGTGTCCTGGGCAGTACCCGCCACAGCAGGGGGAGCTGCAGGGCCATCAGCGCCGCGGCGAGCCAGTACGTGCGCCGCCAGTCGCCGGTGTCGGCCACGATGCCGCCGCCGGAGCGGGCGAGCACGATCCCGACGGCCATCGCGCCGATGACCCGGCCGATCACCCGGCCCCGGTCGCGCTCGTCCGACATCGCGGCAGCGCACACCACGATGAGCTGGGCCAGGACGCTGAGCAGCCCCACCAGCAGCACCGCCGGGTAGAGGACCGTCGGCGACGGCGCCAGCGCGGTGCCGGCCAGGCTCGCCGCGGAGCCGGCCACCAGCAGCAGCACCAGCCGGCGACGCGACACGACGTCGCCGAGCGGCACCAGCAGCAGCAGCCCGGCGGCGTAGCCGAGCTGGGTCAGCGTCACGACCAGACCGGCGCCCTGCGTCGACAGGTCGAGATCGGCGGCGATGGCCGGGAGCAGCGGCTGCGCGTAGTAGTTGCCGGCCACCGCGAACCCCGCAGTGACGGCGAGCAGCGTGACGCGCGCAGACACGCCTCGTGCCGGACGCAGCTGCACCACATCGCGCTGCACCCGCGCGGGAGCTCCCAGGTCTGCCATGCCGCTCGTCCCCGTCCCGGTGCTCGACGTCCCGCGGCCCGCGGTGGCGGCCGGTAGCGTTCGCAACCCCGGCCCGGCGACGTCGTGCGCGGGACGGTACACGAGCCGCCTCGTCACTGAGCACGCCTGTCCCGCCGAGGAACACAGCTCGTCGTGATCGTCGGTGACGCGGAGGAGGCAGGGTGGCCGAGCAGAGCGGCGAGCAGGCCGGCTCCGGGCAGGGCCCCGACGGCAGCTCGCCGGGCGCCCTGACCGTGCTGCGCACGCCCGCCTACCGGCTGCTGTTCCTAGGTTCCACCGCGCTGTACCTGGCGGTCCACGCGCAGGCCATCGCGCGGGGCTGGCTGGCGCGTGACCTGACCGGCTCCAACACCGGGCTCGGCGGGGTGTTCCTCGCGTTCGGCCTCGCCATGCTCGTCACGACCCCGTTCGCCGGCGTCGCCGCCGACCGGTTCCCCAAGCGCACCGTGCTGACCTGCGCGCTGCTGCTCCTCGCGTCGACGAGCGCCTGGCTCGCGACCGCCGTGCTGCTCGACAGCGTCAGCTACTGGATGCTCGTCGTGGCCGGCGCACTGCAGGCAGTCGCCTTCGCCGTCTACGCCCCGGCGCGGATGGCCTTCATCGCCGAGCTCGTGACCCGGCAGCAGCTCGGCGATGCCGTGGTCCTCGCGCAGATGAGCCAGGAGGGGATGCGCATCGCGGGCCCGGTCCTGGCCGGCCTGCTCATCGCCGCGGCGACGCAGGGCACCGGGCTGGTGTTCGCCGCCGGGACCGTGCTCGGTGTCGTCGCCACCGCCACGGCGCTCCGCCTCCCGCGCGGTGCCGCCCGGCCGACGGGTGCGATGGCCTCACCGCTGCGTCAACTGGGTGACGCCGTGCGGTACGTGCGCGGGCGACACGACCTGCGGGCGCTGGTGCTGTGCTCCTTCGCGGTCGTCGTGCTCGGGTTCCCGTACATCGCGTTCCTCCCCACCATCGCCGACCGGGTCTTCGAGCAGGGGTCGCTGGGCTACGGGCTGCTGTCGACGGCGAGCGCGGCCGGTGCGGTCGCGGCCGGTGTGGCCGTGACCCGCCGACGCCCGCGTGACCCCTGGCGGCTGGTGGCCTGGAGCGGCGCACTGTTCGGGCTGGCGCTCGTGGTGCTCGCGCTGGCGCCCTCGTTCGCGACGGCCCTGCTGGTGCTCGTCGTCGTCGGCGGGGCCACGCTGGTCTTCCAGACGACCAACCAGTCGCTGGTGCTCTCGCTCGGCGCCGAGGAGTTCCACGGCCGGATCCAGGGCCTGGTCATGCTCGGCTTCAGCGGCTTCGGCATCGCGGCGCTGCCGCTGGGCCTGCTGGCCGACGCCATCGGGATCCGGGAGACCTTCGCCCTGATGGGGCTCGCCACCCTGCTGGCCGTCGCGGCCTTCTGGCGTGCCACCGGGAGGTACCGCGGCCGTCCGTCCGGATCGCAGGTCGTCGACCTCGGCTGACGGCCGATCAGGTCCAGTCGACGCCGTAGAGCGTCGCGCTCCAGCTCTCGACGAGCCGGCCGTCCTGGAGCCGCTGCACGATCAGCCAGGAGGCGACCGACGGCTCGCCGGTCTCCAGGTTCACGCCGCGGCTCGTCGCCCGCGTCCACACCCGGTCTCCCTGCACCACCTGGTCGTCGATGACGGTGTCGGGGCGGTGCAGGACGCGCATGTACTGCGCCAGGTCCTTCTTGGCCTGCTCGCGTCCCACGACCACGTTGCCGGAGGCGGAGTGCCGCACGTACGTGTCGGCGACCAGCGTGTCGAGCAGATCGAGCCGGCCCTGCCCCCACACCTCGCCGAACCAGGTCCGGACGAAGGCGCGCAGCTCTGAGTCGTCCATGGCCGCAGACTAGGCCGTGCGGGTCAGCTGTCGAGCAGGCCGTGCAGCAGCGCGCCGGTCAGCGCCAGCACGTCGTCGGCCGACGCGCCGGCGAGCTGCTCGAGGGCGCCCGAGCGGCGGCTGACCATCACCCCGGCGAACGCCGCGACGGCGATCTCGGCGCGCAGCTGCGGGTCTGCCAGACCGGCGTCGCGGAACCGCTGCTGCAGCGGCTGCACCAGACGTCCCTGCAGCTCGGTGTACGTCGCGGCCTGCAGGTCCGGGTCGACGTGCGGTCGCAGCGCCGACTGCAGCACCGGGCCGGGGCCGATGCGGTCCAGCCGCTGCAGGGTCTCGCTCCGGTGCTCCAGGTCGAGCAGGTCGGCGTCCGGCGCCCCGTCGCTCGAGACCCGGAGCGCGGCGAGGTAGAGCCCGCCCTTGGTCCCGAAGTAGCGCGCGATCAGCGCGGGGTCGACGCCGGCGCGCTCGCCGATGTCGCGCACCGTCGTGCGGTCGTAGCCGCGCTCGGCGAACAGGTCGAGCGCGGCCTGCAGCAGCCGCTCCGAGCTGCGGGCGGCGTCGCGCCGGCGCGAGGGCGCTGGCTGCGACGTCACCGGGACGTCCCTGACGGGGAGGCGACAGCGGGCCGTGCGACTCCCGGTGCTGCCACTGCGCCGCCTGAGTACGTGCCGCGAGGCGGCGCCGGTAGGAACGGGCCGAGCGTATCTGGGGAACGTCCCGAGAGTCGGGGACGCCGACCCCTTGACGGGTTCGTCATCAGGTGATGACATCACAGCACGGTCAGGCCGCCTCTGTTCGCGGTCGCCGTCGGGTGGACGGTCCGTCCACCCCTACCGGTCTTGGAGGCGGTTTCCTTGTTGATCGATCTGCATGCGCATCAGTTGACGTTGGACATGTTCAACCAGCACGAGAAGTGGGGTCCGTTCTGGGAGGACGGG